>JAIWFK010000021.1:0-9883 GCA_048631695.1 Calditrichales bacterium | reverse complement strand
CAAACGAGCAGGAGAAATTGGATGCGGACGAAGAAATTGAGGATGAGAACGATGAAGAAACAGACGAAGAGGAAACAAATGGAGAGAATGAAAATTCAGACGACGAGGACGACGAGTAGCGATGCCTCTGTCAAAGCCCGGACTCCAACAGCCGACTGTGGCATATCGTAGCCGTGTCTCTCCGGTCCAGTAACGTCCCTTGCCGCCTGGTGCAAAAGATTCTCAAAACCGGCCAGGAAGTTGAATTATGGAGAAGTTACATCTCCGGTGCAATTTTACTGGGGATTGCTCCTTGTACGGCAATGGTATTGATGTGGAGCTATCTGGCAAAAGGGGATATGGGGCATACGCTGGTAATGACTGCTATAAACTCGTTATCAATGGTGTTCCTCTATGCCCCGTTGGCGCAGTTTCTCTTGGGAATTTCGGGAATTACTATACCTTGGGCCACGATAGCCTTTTCGGTTGCAGTCTACATTTGCCTCCCCCTTCTGTGTGGCTATTTCACTAGAACTCAGACGATTAAGCGGAGGGGCATAGCATGGTTTGAATCAAAGCTCGTTCCTCCTTTGCGCACCGTTTCTATAATCGCCCTTCTCATCACCCTGGTGGTCTTATTTAGCCTCCAAGGAGGGGTAATTACTGAGCTCCCAGCAGTTGTTGGTATAATTGCCATTGGAATATTTTGCAATATCCTTCTTGTCTTTGCCCTCACCTACCTCGTCTCTAAGCCCATCCGCCTCTCCTATGAGGATGCGGCACCAACAGCAATAATCGCTGGAAGCAACCACTTTGAGGTAGCTGTTGCCGTGGCAACAACTGTCTTTGGTCTCTCTTCAGGGGCAGCGCTGGCTACAGTCGTTGGTATTCTAACAGAAGTTCCCTTCATGCTCTTTCTGGTATGGCTCTGTAGGAAAACAAGAGGTTTTTTCTACCAGCCACAACTTCAATATGCCGATGCCTATACTAAGGAGTAAATAATTGATAATTCAGTTTTTCATCGTATTTAAGGATTATCTCTTGGAAATTTGATTAAGGTCAAGCCTAAAGCTTTGGCTTCTCATAATAAGCAGCTAGCTATAGACCCAGTTTGTGGGATGAGTGTAGAAATAGGGAAAGCAATTAAAACAGAGTATAATGAGGAGGTATATTATTTTTACTGTCCCTACTGCCAACAAGCATTTGAAAGTAGACCAACGGTAAAACCCTACTTGTGTATTTGGCAGTCATCAGTATAATAACTCTAGCTTTGGGCTATTGCTTTTCAATAATAATATAGATGGAAAAGATGGAGATAGAAAGATACCCTATACTGCGGGTTACCGCTCAAGGGAGTAACGAGACAGAGGACACAGTTACCAAGGAAATACCCCTCACTATCATTTTGAATAACCGGGAACTGGTAACACTGCTATGTTCGCCCACAAATTTGAAGTACTTGGCTATTGGTTTCCTTTTCTCCGAAGGTTTACTTAAGAGCAAAGACGAAATCAAGAAGATAATAGCTGATGACCGGCGGGGCGTGGTGCGGGTAGAAACCGAAAAAAATAAAGAATCTACTGGTGAGCTTTTATCTAAGCCACTTATTGCTTCTAGTGGTGGCAGAAAGGCTTCTTTTTATAGCACACTTGATATCCAAGATAAGGTAAAAGTAGAATCTAAAATTACAATAGCTCCTCCTGAAGTATTTACCCTTGTCAACGAGTTTCAGCACCGCTCCCAGGTTTTCAAGATAACGGGCGGTGTTCATAGTGCTGCCCTGTGTGATACAGGAGGCATCCTGGTTTTCAGTGAGGACATAGGCAGGCATAATGCTATTGATAGAGTCTTCGGGGAATGCATTTTGACAGATATATCAACGGATGACCGTGTGATAATCACCAGTGGAAGAGTCTCCTCAGATATATTACTCAAGGTAGCTAAAAGAAGAATACCCATACTGATTTCTAAATCTGCCCCGACCAACCTGGGGGTGAGGTTAGCTGATGATTTTGGCATAACCCTTATAGGATTTGTCCGGGGAAACAGGATGAATGTGTATACTAATAGATGGAGAGTAATTGCCCAAAAACATGAGTAAGAAGAAATGGAAGAGTTTGCTTATATAGTACTCTTTATTACTACGGCTACTACTAATGAAGCTCAGCGAATATCTAAGGTGTTACTTGAGCAGAGGAAGGTGGCTTGTGTAAATATCGTGCCCAGAGTTAGTTCGCTCTTCTGGTGGGAAAACAAGCTTGATTTAGCTCATGAAAGCCTTCTAATTGTCAAAACCAAAGCATCACTATTAAACGAAGTTATTAGAGTGATTAGGGAGATTCATAGCTACGATATTCCTGAAATAATTGCTTTACCTATTGTGGGTGGCAATCAAGATTATCTGGAGTGGATAGGTAAAGAGGTGAAATAAAGTGCTAGGAAGATAGAGTTTTGTAGCTGTGTAGTATAAGGAGGCTAATTCATGTTTAAAACCTAGCGTAAGCAGATTACTGAGGCTATAATTAGTGAAGCCAAACTTATTGAGCAACACCTTTGTAAGTAATAGTTACTACATAGAAAGGACAGAAATGGCAAAGCGGCGGGTAATGTTTACCTTCACTCCAGAAACAAGTGCCGAACCAATCATCTATAACATTGGTCAGCAATTCAATATAGTGACCAATATTCGTAAGGCCGACGCCCCAGAGGGCTGGGGCTGGATAGTAGTGGAACTTGAGGGTGAAGATAAGGATATTGAAGACGGAATTGCTTGGGTTATCTCCAAGGGAATAAGGGTTGACCTGATTGGTGACGAGGCGGTCGGGATTTAATCAGGGCGTCGCCGTTCGTGACCGACACGCTAGGCAGGAAGTTAGACTAATGAAAGTGCTCTTTGTTCATTTCCGTTCTGCTCCTAGTAGCGGTAAGCAACAACGCCAGCCGTCTGAGGTACATGTGATTGACTCAGCTGGCACTGACGGTGTTTCGCTGGAGATGATGAAACGCCAGAGCATTCTCAACGATATGGGACATGAGGTAGCGATTTGCTCAGCTTACAATTGGGCCGACTTCCCAGTACCGGCTCTGGAGTTTGACTCTGCAGAAGTGATGCAGATGATGCGGAATCTATTCGGACGTGAGATAGTAGACTTTGCCAGTGAGTCTGAGCTCAAGAGAGCATTTGATAGCTCCTTGATAGAGTTAAAACAGAAGCTGAGAAAGGTAGTTGGGGATTTTATGCCGGGCGTACTGTTTATCCACAACATACTGTCTCTGCCTGTGCATCCGGTGGCTACGGTAGCTCTAACCGAGCTACTCAAGGAGACTGGGCTACCCTGTATTGGAATCCACCACGATGTTCTTAGTGAGGGTGCTTATAAGTTCAGTCCAACACTTAACTTCGCCAAATCAATCCTTAACGAGTATTACCCACCAATAATATCCAACTTAAGACACTGGACAATCAACTCACGCAACCAGAGGGCATTAAAAACGCGAGGAATTGACGCCGAGGTTATCCATGATACCATGGATTTTAATCAAAGATTCGACCCTGCAGAGCAAGCCAAGATTCGAACCTCTCTTCGTAGCAAGCATGATATTAAGCCAAATGATATTGTACTTTTTGTCGGTGCCCGCATTGTCCCTAACAAGCAAACAGAAATAGCTGGGCACTTGACAGCTATGCTACAAAGTCTCCGCCAAGACCTTGTGGGTAGGAAGCTCTACAATGGACAGGTATTCTCTGAACAAAGTCGGATAGTACTTGTTCTAGCTGGTCGTCCCGAGCGTGCCTTTGCTGATTACCAAGAAAGACTTTTCGAGCTTTTCGAGGCGCTCGGGATAGTTTGGATATATATGGGGAATGAGGTATGCCCTTTACGGTCGGAGGCGGAGGGACTCTATGCATTGTATCCAGATATGTATGCCATGGCTGACTTCGTCCTATACCCCACGGGTTGGGAAGGATTTGGTAACCAGCTTCTTGAAGCTTTTGCCGCTGGCTTACCCGCAGTAGTATTCGAGTATCCCGTTTTCAAGGAGGATATCGCTCCCAAAGGCGTTAAGGTGGTATCAATTGGAGAAACCATTCTTGAGCAGAGAGACTCGGCAGGCCTTGTTCAACTCCCCGCTGAAGTCATCTGCCGGGCGGCGAATGAAATGATAGCCATCCTGACTTCTCCTGATGTATATCGAAGCATCACTGCCCACAATATCATGGTTGGCAAGAAATATTTTAGCTTTGACATACTTCGAACTCACCTACGCAACTCAATAGACTGGGCAAGCTTTATTAGTGCCTAGACTAAGACCAACACCAGAAACATTAGGCCGATATTATGAGAATAAGTATCAGTGCTCCCATTGTTGAACAACACCCAACGGGTGTCGGTGTCTATTCGGTTAACCTGGTCAATGAACTAGCCAAGTTGTATGATGACTTACTGGTCTACACTTCATACCCAGCTGCATTTAAGATTGCTCCAACCAAGGTACGTAGTGTGAGTCCGCTCACCAGACCAGGACGTGGACTCGCTGGCTTCTTGAGCCGTATGATATGGTGGCAGAGTTCACTGCCGGTAAGGACACTTATTGACCACGCCTCTGTCGTACTTTCTACAGGCTCCGAGGGCACGCTATTGCCACTGGTGCCTCAGGTTGTAACCGTTCACGATATAATTCCTCTTTTATTACCTGGTTTTCATCCCCACGCCAGCGAGCTAATCTTCTTTCGTTACTTTCTACCCCGGGGATTGCAGCACTCGAAAGCGATTATTACTGTTTCGCAAAGCACAAAGAATGACATCATCAACTTCTACGACTTGCCCGAAGAAAAAATCCATGTCATATACGAAGGGTATGATCCGCAGTTCTACCATCCATATCCAGATAGCCAAGCTGTAACCAGGGAATATGGTCTCGAACGCTATATTTACTACAGTGGCAACATCCTGCCTCATAAGAACATAGCCAGGCTCATCCGGGCATTCAGGCTCATTGCCACCAAGGTACCACACCAGCTTGCCTTGCAAGGGAAGCGTGATTCGATATATGGGAGAGAACTTGATAATCTGGTCAGAGAGCTAGACTTAGAGGGTAAGGTGGTATTTCTGGGTTATGTACCGGTGAATCATCTCCCCTACTTGTACAGCGGAGCCACTATCTTTGTTACTGTGTCACTTAGTGAAGGCTTTGGGCTACCGCCACTCGAAGCCATGGCATGTGGTACTCCAGTAGTATCTTCCAATGTGTTTTCTTTGCCGGAAGTTGTTGGCGATGCTGGAATCCTGGTGGACCCAAATGATACAGAGCAGATTGCTGAAGCCCTTCTACAGGTAATTGAACATCCGGCGTTGCGTGCTGAGCTTGCCCAAAAGTCTATTAAACAGGCTGCCCTATTTAGTTGGAGTACCGCCGCCAGTCAGACACTTGAAGTACTTCAATCTGTAGCTAGGGGCAAATAGCTAAGGTTTCAGCTTAGATTTGTTAATTTCACTACTTTCTACTGACCACCAATAAATCAAGCTGCCCGCTCACTCAGGTTCCGTGATTTCAACCACTTTTGTTTTTGATTAAGCCGTATCTGCTCATCAGTAGGCTTGTAATTGGCTAAGAAATTATCCCTGAAAGAGCTAAAGGTGCCGTTTACGATGGCACTCCTCATTTTATACATTAGATTATTAATAAAACCCAAGTTATGAATGGTGGCTAATCTATAGGCCAGTAGTTCATCACAATTAAATAGGTGATGTAGATAAGCTGCCGAGAAGGTGCGACAGGTATAGCAATCGCAGCCAGGAACAATAGGCTCTTCCATCTGGCTATAGGCGGTATTCCGGATATTATGCCTACCTTGCCAAGTGAAGAGGGCACCATTTCGGGCTACGCGAGTTGGCAGAGCACTATCAAATATATCAACCCCTCTAGCTACTGCCTCAATAATATCCTCCGGAGAGCCTACTCCCATCAGGTATCGTGGCTTATTTTGTGGCAACAAATCTACTACTTCCTCCACCATAGCTAGAGTCACTCTTTTAGGTTCGCCGAGACTCAAGCCACCGATAGCGTAACCAGGAAAGTCTAGCGAAGTAAGATATTCAGCCGACTGACGCCGAAGCTGAGGGAAAATACCCCCTTGCACGATAGCGTAAAGAGCCTGGTCATTGCGCTTCTGACATTTTTGGCATCTCTCTGCCCATTGATGCGTCCGGCTCATTGCCCTGTTTACCTTTTCGAAGCTATCATCATGGGCTGGGCACTCGTCTAGAACCATAATAATATCAGCACCAAGGGCCTCTTGAAATTGAATGATTAACTCAGGAGTAATATTATGTTGACTCCCATCAATATGGGAGCGGAATATAATCCCTTCATCACTAACCTGGCGTAATGATGATAAGCTGAATACCTGATAGCCGCCACTATCAGTAAGAATAGCTCTGTCCCAACCCATAAATTTATGTAAACCTCCCAGCTTTTCAATTACGGTAATGCCCGGCCTGAGGTAGAGATGGTAGGTATTAGCTACTACCATTGTTATCCCAATATCTTCAATCTCTTCTGGGGTAAGCGTCTTAACGGCACCCTGGCTACCCACGGGGAGAAATACAGGGGTAGGCACACTACCGTGTGGCGTTATCAACTCTCCAGCACGAGCTCCGCTGTCAGGACAAGTTTGTATTAAGCGAAAGCTATTATTCATCATCTAACCCTTGCCATTTCTTTGTATTCCAGTATTTCTACTTTAGTAACCAGATGTCCAAACACATAGTGAGGAATATTAAACCTAGATAGGGGAAAGCTGATAGCTTATAAAGTCGCCAAGAATCCCGAGACGAACTAGAAACCACTAGCCTTGAGCTAGCATAAACCATTATGATACCTAGCAGATTGGCTACTACCAGGTAAAGCCAATGGAAGCCACCCTTAAAATAGAGACCAATAGAAACAGCGTATAGCATTAGGCTGAATACTAACAGCACTTTAACTGCTTGCTTTGCTTCTAGATTGATGGGAAAGTAGTTTTGCCCAGCATTAAGATAGTCTTCCCGATTGGCAATCATAAGGCTCCAGACATGAAGTGGCAGCCAGAAACCAATAAGAAGGCATATTAGTGATATTTCCCAGCCGAGAATAGGCTCAATAGCAAACCACCCCATAAGAACTGGGGCCCAGCTAGCTATCATGCCCTGGGGGAAAACGCATGTTGCCCTGTTTCGATAAACCACGGCGGCTATAGTACCGACCAGGTCAGCCAGAAAGCAGAATGGATGCAGATACCAAGCTAGAGCCAAGCCAATAATAACCAAGCCTGTAGTCAAAGGTAATACCTTTTCTGGTGGGTCAATGCGCTTTGACGGCAAGGCTCTTTTTTTAGTGCGTTGCATTCTGGCATCAACATCACGGTCTATATAATTGGTTAACCCGTTAGCTCCGGTACTGGCTAACAAAATCGCCAGGGCAACGATAAGCAGTCTTAAAGATAGATGTCCATTGCCAGCTATGATAGCCGCGCCAACACCGATAAAGATTAGCAGGCTGCTCTCGCGGGGCTTTAATACCTCAATATAGTTTAAAGCTGTAAATATAAGTGAATCCTCCTAAATTATTATCTTAGCGGCGATGCTTACCACTCACTACCTTAGTATAAGCATTAACAATATCATGCCGCCGTAATATCCCTTTAGGTGCTTGGGGTTGCTTCTATCAACTACGGGAATCCGACCTACATCTCTTGCTCCCAATTTCATTAGTATATCATGCAGATATTCATCAGGTTAAGCTACAATCACTGACCTGGAAGCAATATCACTTACCATCACGCCTTCAGGATAACCCTTTGACATTGCTATAGCTCCCTCAACATCAGCTAACGTAACACATACGCGAAAATTTCCATCTTTATCTACGACTGGGAATCCATGGTGCCCGGTCCTTCGCAGCTTGGTTATTAACTCACCAATCGGCATTGTTGGTAGAACAGTGGGGAAATTATGTGTCATAGCCATTTCCTTCCTACCAAACTACCACATTATAATGGTGATACTGGCTAGTTATAATTGAAAAATTATCCAAATGCGATACTATTAAATGAGAGGATTAACCAATAAAACTAACGCCCCTCGTCCAGATAACCTTGCAAGATAATGGCGGCAGCTACGGCATCATACCTGGCTTTTTTCTTGCTTTTCTTAGCGCTAACCCCTCGCATCAACCGTTTAGCTGACACTGTTGATAAACGCTCATCCCTGAACACTAAAGGAACCTCAGTGTGGCTACATAGTATTTGGGTAAAGGCTTTCACCTTCTCCACCTGCTTACCTATACTGCCATCCATAGAACGGGGTAGACCCACTATAATTTGCTTAATCTGGTGCTCGTTAATAATACTAATAATAGCCTCTATATCTGCTGTCTCATCGCTGCGGTTAATAATAGTAAACGGGCTAGCTAATATATCATCGGGGTCACTGAGAGCCACCCCAATCCTCTTATCGCCAACATCAAGACCTAAGTTACGCGTTATACCTGCCTCCGCATTATATTAAGCTCTTTACAAGCTGAAGGGCTTCGTCCAATTTATCCTTGTATTTACCACCAGCTTGGGCAAATTGGGCTTTGCCACCACCACTGCCCCCCGTCACCTTAGCTACCTGTTTTACTATTTCTCCAGCGTTATAGCCTTTGGCTACCAAATCCGGGGTTACTGTAGCTAAGAAAACAGGCTTACCTTCATAAACTGTGCCCAGAACTATCACTGCGCTCTTTAGCTTATCTCTCAGTATGTCACTCATCTCCCGTAAAGTCTCCAGCCGAGAGGACAGTACCCTGGCTGACAGCATCCTTACCCCGTTAATTACTTCCGCCTGACTGGCTAAAGATTCGGCTGTTTTCTTGGACAGCTCCCTCTCCAAAACTAGCCTTTGTTTGCGCTCTCTATCTAGTTCGGTAATTACACTAGCCACCTTGTCTTGCACATCTTCGGGTGAAGTTCCAAGAGATTGGGCAATTTTCTCCAAACTAGAAAGACGCCCTTCAATATACTCTATAGCCCTCCTACCGGTAACTGCTTCAATGCGACGCAACCCAGCGCCAATGCTGCTTTCACTAATAATATGAAAGAAGCCTATTTCCCCGGTTTGGGCGATATGGGTGCCGCCACATAGCTCAGCACTAATCACTGGCTCACCAATTTTCAATACGCGGACGACATCACCATATTTTTCATCAAATAGAGCTATGGCTCCCTCATCTATAGCCTTTTTATAAGGAATATCCTCACTATATACCGTCAGGTTCAGGCGAACTTTATCATTGACAATATGTTGTATCTCCTGCAAATCTTCTTCTGTCATCGCTGTCAGGTGTGAGAAGTCAAATCTAAATCGGTCTGGGGCTACCAATGAACCCCTTTGCTGAACATGCTCACCTAATACCTGACGGAGGGCAAACTGAAGTAAATGGGTAGCCGTATGGTTACGGGCAATATCAAGTCGCCGCTCTCTATCAACTATTGCATCCACCTCATCACCTGCCGATAAATATCCCTCAACAACTTCACCCTGATGAACAATGATATCCGGTTGAGCTTGGGAGCGAATAGTACTTATTACTAGAAATCGTCCTGTAGAGCTACGTATTTCACCGGTATCACCTACCTGCCCCCCCATCTCTCCATAGAAAGGAGTGGCCTCTAGAACAATGCTTGCCTCCTTCCCCTCTTCTACTGTTTCAACAGACCTACTATCAATCATTAGATAAACTATAGCCGATTTATGCTTAAGGTCGTCATAACCGACAAAGATAGTTGGCGCATAAGTAGTTAGAGTTAAATCAAGAGTAGAAGGTGTAACTGTAGTAGTTAACCTGGCAAACTTATGGGCAGCACGGGCCTTCTCCCTCT
>JAIWFK010000020.1:0-10058 GCA_048631695.1 Calditrichales bacterium | reverse complement strand
GGCGAGCCACAGGGGAGTCGCAAGCTAAAGAATTTGTTATAATTGCTAGCTGAGAATGGCTTTGAAGAAGGTAATAAACGCTACTTGGAGTGAGTTCAGGGTTAGCCAGCGATTGAAGTTCGGCCTTAATGCTAAAGGTATCTCGCAGGGTTTGGGTAAGTATTTTAGGTAAACTGAGCCGTAAAATTAATTGTTTACTCTCTTTGTCAGTCAGGCGGTAAGCCAGAAGAGCCAGGTATAGTCCAACCGGTGGCAAATTGGGGTAGCTTAGCTGGCGAGCCTGTTCATATTTTTTGGCCAGCCAGTCATTGCTCTTTAGGGCAGGGTGTAGTGTATGGAGAGCATTAAGTTCTTCAGCGCGACGCAGGATATTCTCCGGAAAATCCTCCTTTAAGATAAGTTCGAGTTCATGCCGTATTCGGTCGCCACTGATTGTATCCAGCATGGGTATATCTCGTTTGAGTAGCTTCAGCGTATTTAGTTCCAGTTTAAAGTTTAACCGCTGCTCATAGCGAAAACCGCGCCAAATACGGGTGGCATCATCAATAAAACTTTTTTCGTGTAGAACGCGGATAAGCTTGTGCTTAAGGTCATCCATACCTCCATGCAAGTCAATAAATTCGCCATAGCGGCTGGGATTCAGATAAATGGCCATAGTGTTGATGGTGAAATCACGGCGGGAAAGGTCATTAATCAGGGAACCAGGCTTTACACTGGGTAGGGCTCCGGGTTTAGCGTAGGTTTCGGAGCGGGCGGTAGCTAAGTCAACACTCCATCTATTCCACTGGAATTTAACTGTATTAAAGCGAGGATGAGTGGTGATTTTCCCCTGGCTAATCTGCGGAAGTTGCTGCGCCAGATTTATGGCACTGCCTTCTACCACCAGGTCAAGGTCAAAGTTGGTTTGGCTAAGGAACAAATCGCGAACCACACCACCGACAAGGTAAAGGCTCTGCCCTTGACTGGCAGCAATTTCACCGGCAACTCGCATAAAGTCAACTAGCTCGGTAGGTAGCTGTATTTCGATTCTATTGGATAGGTTAATAAGCTTAAACATTCCACTTTTATAGTACGAATTATAGCACACGTTGCTAATTAGGTGTTTAGGGCATAGTATACTAAAGGTAGAATGCTTTGGGGGCTAATATAGACTACTGCCACGCCTCAAAATCTCTACTACACTGTGTTGACAAAATTGAGACTAGACGGATATAATTAAAATTGATAGTAAGTTACAAGCCATCGACTAGTCAGCGGTGAGCTTTTTTAAAAAGTAAGGATTATTAACAATTACAGTCGCTTGGATCTGATATGACCGAGACGGCAAAATGTAAGAGTGTATTCTGAATGCCTTCTCTGGCTGTAGGGGAGAAGGTATTTTTATTTTAAGCCGGCATTGGTAAAGAATTAAAATGCTTAAACTAGGATTCATCGGGGCTGGAACTACGGGCACTGCCTTAGCCATTAGGCTCAACAGTAAGGCTTATCAGGTGGTAGCAGTATCTAGTCGAAGCCAAACCTCAGCCAGAAAGCTAGCTGAGGTAATTAGAGGTTGCCGTGCCTTCAATAATAATCAAGATGTGGCTGATTCTAGTGAGCTTGTCTTTATTACTACACCTGATGATGTTATCGTTTCAGTAGTATCTCAGATTCAGTGGCATGTCGGGCAGAGTGTAGTTCACTGTAGTGGTGCTGATTCAACTGACACTCTGGAAACAGCTAAGAAATTGGGTGCCCAGGTTGGTGTCTTTCACCCTTTGCAGACCTTTGCCAGTACAGAACAGGCTGTAGAAAATATACCAGGCTCTACCTTTGCTCTGGAGGCGGAGGAGCCTTTATTAAATATACTAAAGGATATGGCAACTACACTTGATGGTCACTGGGTGGAGTTAAAAGCAAGCGACAAAGTAGTTTATCATGCAGCAGCCGTCATTGCCTGCAACTATCTGGTAACCCTGGTTAAGCTAGCTACTGACCTATGGCAAACCTTCAACATTCCACCGGACCAGGCTACTCAGGCGCTGCTCCCACTATTACGAGGAACAATTAATAATATTGATACTTTCGGTATACCCCAATGTCTCACTGGACCAATTGCCCGTGGTGATACCGGGACTATTAACAAACACCTCGATGCTTTACAGAGAAAGGCTCCTACTTTGCTCTCAACCTATCGAGAACTGGGTCTCCACACCATACCTATCGCTCTAGCCAAGGGTAAAATAAATCAGGACCAGGCACGCGAGTTGGAGACACTACTAAGACAACCTGACTAAACGAAGAATCAATTGGGAGAAGTCTAATGAGAATAATGTTCAAAAGCAAAATCCACCAAGCCCGGGTTACCAGGGTCAACCTGGATTATGAAGGTAGTATTACTATTGATAAGAAGCTAATGGAGGAAGCTGACTTCCTCCCCTATGAGCAAGTGCATGTGTTGAATATCAATAATGGGGCTCGTTTTACTACCTATGCTATTGAAGGCGAAAGTGGCGAAATATGTATAAATGGGGCGGCTGCTAGACTAGTAGCTAAGGGAGATATTATTCTTATCCTCTCCTACTGCTATATTGAGGACGACGAAGCGCGCCAGTTCAGACCTAAAGTGATATACGTTGATGCCAAAAATGCTATCACTAAAACTAAACGAATAGTCGAGGCTATACCTTTTTAAGGGGAAGATAAATGAGAGTTACTATAAACCAAATAAAAGAAATGAAGCAAAAGGGTGAGAAAATCACCATGCTCACCGCCTATGACTATTCCACAGCTAAGATAGTTGATGAGGTGGGAATACCACTAATTCTGGTCGGGGATAGCCTGGGTATGGTAGTCCTGGGTTACGAATCAACCATACCGGTAACTATGGAGGAGATGCTGCACCATACTAGAGCCGTAGTTAGAGGCACCGAACAGGCAATGATAATTGGTGATATGCCATTTATGACCTACCACATCAGTGTTGATGATGCCTTATATAATGCTGCCCGTTTTATTCAGGATGGAGGTGCCCAGGCAGTTAAGCTTGAGGGTGGTGTCATCGTAGCTGAAAAGGTGTCAAGAATTGTGGAGTGTGGTATCCCAGTTATGGGTCATATTGGGCTTACTCCCCAGTCATTTTACCAACTAGGTGGGTTTAAGGTGCGGGGTAAAACCCTGGAAGCAGCCACTAAATTGCTTGAAGACGCTCAGGCTTTAGAACAGGCTGGTGCCTTTGCTATTGTCCTTGAGACTGTTCCCGCTCCACTAGCCGCACTCATTACCCAAAGAATAGGTATCCCAACCATCGGCATTGGCGCCGGCATAGGCTGCGATGGTCAGGTTCAGATTATAAACGACATTCTAGGCTCATTTACTGACTTTGTCCCCAAGCATGCCAAGCAGTATACCAGGCTTACTGATATTATCCGAGCTGCCGTTACTGAATATGATAGTGAGGTAAAATCAGGTAGCTTCCCCACTGACCAGCAGAGCTTCTCTATGGACCAAAGCATATTAGCTGAGTTAATTAAGTAGGCTTATTAAAGGGGGTGAAGGGAAAATCCTAAGCACTAAATACGAAATACTAAACAAATCCAAATCCTGAAATCCAAGTGATAGGAATTTAGAAATTAGGATTTCCTATGAAGTAGGACAAAGGGGGTAAGCTAGATACCATCAACTATGGAAGTTATTAAAAAGATAGATGACATTAAACGGCTAAGGCAGCAGCTTACTGAGCCAGTTGGCTTTGTTCCTACTATGGGTTATTTGCATGAGGGTCACTTGGCTTTAGTCAGACGAGCCAGAGCCGAAAACCCCACCGTAGTAGTTAGCATATTTGTCAATCCAACCCAATTTGGTCTACGGGAAGACTTCGATAGTTATCCCCGCAACCCTCAGCGTGACCTGGATATACTGGAAAAGGAAAAGATTGACATCGTCTTTATGCCCTCAGTAGATGAGATGTATCCGCCACAGTTCAATAGCTGGGTAGAGGTTGGCAAGGTTACTGAACGACTAGAGGGTGCTTCCCGCCCAGGTCATTTTAGGGGGGTTGCTACAGTGGTTGCCAAGCTATTCCATATTATTCAGCCAACAAAAGTCTACTTTGGACAGAAGGATGCTCAGCAACTGTTAGTAATCAAGAAGATGGTAGCTGACCTGAATATAAACACGGAGATAGTTACCTTTCCCATAGTGCGTGAGCCTGATGGTTTGGCTATAAGTAGCCGTAATACCTATCTTAACCCTGAAGAACGAAAGGTAGCAGTAGTCTTATATCAAGCACTTAGGCTAGCTCAACAACTTTACTCTCAAGGCGAAAAAGATGCTGAACACCTGCGCCAGGAGATGATAGCGCTCATTCTAAAAGAACCATTGGTGACTATTGATTATATATCGGTAGCCAACGTAGAGACCCTAGACGAATTAGATATTGTTAATCCCCCGGTCTTAGTATCACTGGCAGTACAAATTGGTAGTACTAGATTAATAGATAATATGGTTTTGGAATGACTATTTAGCCCGAGTTTGGCATACCAGTTGTGGCATTGGCAGGTTTCTATCTCGGAATGGCTTCAAAAAGCTAGTGGTGTAGCTTAACGAGGGGGCTCTAGCTACGGGAGTTGGTTTTAGTCTTGTTAGAGGACTTGATAACCAACAAGAATGGACTTTGGGCATAGCTACAGCAGTTGATATAGTAAAGTCTTGTTGACACTATCTGGACATGTTGCTATGCTGTAAAAAGTCGAGGAGAGGTGCCCACTTGTGGATACCTCGTGGTAGGAGGTAAGCAAGGACGAAGGTGAAAAAGAGGTCGGACATTAAAAAGCCAGTTGATAAAATTACAAAAAAATCTTCTACTGCTGAAGTTGAAGCAAAGGTAAAAGCATCGCTACTTGAAAAAGTTAAATCCTTAAGAGGCTGCGCACTTTTTAAAGACCTTGACGATGAGCAAATCCGGAGGATGGCAACTCAGTTTCATAGGAATAATTATGAAGCTGGGGAAACTATCTTCAAGCAAGGTGAATTGGGGCACAAAATATATGTAGTAAGTAAAGGTCAGGTAAGTCTGGAAAGAAATGTTAATTTGGGGGGTGGTGAGGCAAATGTGACGGTCTCATTGTTGGGACGGTGCCGGCTATTAGGCTGCTGGGCCTGCCTTTTAGGAGAGTCTCGTCATCTTACTGAGTCGGCCGTATGTCAGAAGAAGACGCAAATTATCTCAGCAGAAGGTACCGAATTAAGAGACTTCCTGGATGGCGATCCTCAAATTGAGACCGTCCTGTTACATAGACTGTGCATTATGCTTGGTGATAAAGTACAGGACACTTACAGTGCCTGGGATTTCCTATAAGTCAAAGTTCCTGCGCCACGGCTCTAGTCCCACTGGCAATAGAAATCAGCAGCACGAGACTGATAGATAATGTAGTGCTGGAATAAGAGGGAAGTAAGGTCTGAAGATAGCTGTTTCGCGACTCATGCGATTATCAAACCTGCACTGATTTCCTGTTGGTTTTTGCTTTGGATATATTAATGTCTAAACCGACTGACTTTGCTAATGATGCAGTCATATATTGATTCAAGCTAACTCCCTCAACAGCTGCTCTGTCAGACAAAAGTCTATGAAGAGACGGTGGGATTCTTAGGCTAATTTGTCCACTATGTTTGTGCGGTATAGGCTCGGGTATCTTAAGTCCTCTTTCGAGGTTGGACTTTATCCAATCTCTCTTAACTTCTTCAATTTCCGCAACAGCTTTCTCCGGGGTATCACCATGTATCAAGCAGTGCGGGAGTTCTGCAATTCTGGCAACCCAGTACGGTCCTTCTCCGTCGTCCCACATTTCAACAATAATGTTGTACGGTAGTTTGGCATAATACTCTAACTCTTTTTCTATATTCTTCATCGTAATCGTAATTCTCCATTAATATCCAAATTTTAAGATTTTTTACTAAAGATGATATACAGATTTACAGACTCTCTATGATATCCAGCAACTCCTTAACGTAGCATGATTTCATTCGCTTTTCTCTCTTATACGTCATTGTGTAATTACCTACAATAGCCTTCGGGTGTTTGCTTCCTTCCTCAATATATCCATAGGCGTTTATCAATGCCTCAAAATCCCTCAATGAAGTATTTCTTATATTCCTGCGAACCTTGTCTAGTAGCTTTTGCTTTCGCGACATTATTTCTAAACCCCCTGAACATAATTAGCCTCCTTTTTTCTCTCTGTGAAAATGGTAGCATATATGGCACCATTAATCAAGAGGTTTTAGCACCAATTTCTAGCAATAAATTAAAATTCCTTAAGCAGTTATTCCCTAATCAGCATCATAATGCCCAGCATTGCCACAAAAGCAAGCCCAGCCCCAAAGTAAAAGGGAGCCGCTGGGTTATAAGCTTGCCACAGCCAGCCGGCAATCAGGCTGGCAGGTAAAAGGGTGAGACCGACTACACCGTGATATAGTCCGTAGGCAGTGCCCCTCTTCTCCTCAGGAACTAAATCAGCGACAAAGGCTCGAGCTACCCCTTCTACTATTCCATAGTAGATTCCATAGCCGGCAAAGAGCAGCCACACCTGCCACACCTCTGATGCCAGGGCAAATCCTAGGTAGACCAAGGCGTAAATGAACCAGCCCAGGGTGATAACCCGCCGTCTCCCCAGCTTATCCGACAGCATACCCGCTGGTAAAGAAGTTGCTGCATAGGTAACATTAAACAAGATAAGCATCACTACTACATTGATAAGAGACGCATCCAGATTCCATGCCCGGAGTATAACGAAGAAATCGCTTGAATTACCCAGGGTAAATATGGCCATAATAGCCAGAAATACCTTGAACCGAGCATCAAAGCCTTTAATTAACCCTCTATGACCAGTTGAGTCTAGCCTGCCTTTATAATTTGGCGAAGGCTTTCTCTCTGGCTCTCGCACAAATGTAAGCAGCACCAATACTGCCAGCACTGCTGGCACGACACCAACCAGTACCAGCCATTGGTAGGTCTCCAGACCAAGCTCTGCCCCTCCGCTCTGGACGAGATATATGATAATAGCGGCTATCGACAGCCCAAGGACGGCACCAGAGGTATCCATAGCCCTATGTAGCCCAAAGCCCCTACCTCTCTCTCCAGCTGCGACTGAATCAGCCACCAGGGCATCACGCGGCGAGGTGCGGATGCCTTTTCCTACTCTATCGCCAAATCTAATTCCCAGCACTGCACCCCAACTGCTGGCTAGATACATAAAGGGCTTGGCTATAGTGGAAATACTGTAGCCCAAAACTGCCAGAAACTTGCGCTTGCCTATTTTATCGCTGAACCAGCCGCTGAATATCCTGAGAACAGCATCGGCACTTTCCGATAGCCCCCCGATAAGGCCTATAGCAGTGAATGGTGCCTTCAGCACATGGCGTAAAAATAAGGGGAGAAGGGTAAATATCATCTCACTTGAGACATCGGTCAGCAAACTGACCATGCCCAGAAGGAAAATATTGGGGCTAAGACCCCATATTCTCTTGCCGCCAATATCAGTATCTGATATTCCCTTCAACTACTTCTCCTCAATCACCTCGGTAACCAGTTCCCTGATTTTCCTCTTAGCTTGCTCCAGCACCAGATTCCCTTCGTCAGTAGTCTGATAATATTTACGCAGTCGGCCATTAACCAGTTTCGAGCTGCTCTGCAGATAGCCTTCTTTTTCCAGGCGATGCAGCGTCGGATAGAGGGTGCCCGGGCTTATGCTATACCCATGTCTAGCTAACTCCTCGGTTATCTCTACGCCAAAGATTGGCTCCTTAGAAGCGTGGTAGAGGATATGAATCTTTACAAATCCCAGGAAGAACTCTCTATCTAGCATGATAACGCTTCCCGATATTGTTATACGATATTATTCTATACTGTATTTACTCTTGTGTCAAGCGCTTGTACCAGCTCAATGCATTGGTGACATATAGTTACCTTCCTTGCTATTGTCCATTTTTCACCCGTCATTGCGAGCGAAGCGAAGCAATCTCTCACGATAATAATAAAGGATGTGGCAATCTCGGTTATAGAGTGTTTCTGGAGATTGCTTTGTCGTCCTTCTGGGAAGGACTTCTCGCAATGACACAAGAAACTACTAGGACTCGTTCTCAACTCAAAGTGGGTGAGCTTGCTTGACACCTATATTGCCAACAGCTACAATAAATTTTATGCCGAGGTAGCTCAGTCGGTAGAGCAGCGGACTGAAAATCCGCGTGTCCCCAGTTCGATTCTGGGCCTCGGCACCAATTCAATAAGCGGAAGTGGCTCAGTCGGTAGAGCATCTCCTTGCCAAGGAGAGGGTCGCGAGTCGGAGTATCGTATTCTGCTAAATTTAAGTTATTAGCCGGAGTGGCGGAATAGGTAGACGCGGCAGTCTCAAAAACTGTTGGGGGGCAACCTCCGTGTCGGTTCGAGTCCGACCTTCGGCACCATATTAGATGCCGAGTTGTGTAGCGGTAGCACGGGGGACTTTGGATCCCTTAGCCCTGGTTCGAATCCAGGCTCGGCAGCCACAGCATTCCCCGATAGCTCAATTGGTAGAGCGAGCGGCTGTTAACCGCTAGGTTGTAGGTTCGAGTCCTACTCGGGGAGCCAATTTATTTAATGGGTAAAAAGTTACTAGTATAAACTACATTAATTGCTGCATATTTTGTTACAATGTCATTAAGGGACAGATTATGAAGGTGGTCTCAATTGTGGGGATGGCGGGTGCCGGGAAATCGGAAGTGGCTAGAGTATTTAAGGAGAATGGCTTTATTGGGATAAGGTTTGGGGATTTGACTGACGATGAAATTAAAAAGAGGGGCTTGAAGCTAAATGAGAAAAACGAGCGCTACATTAGAGAACTACTCAGAGAACAGAATGGGATGTCGGCTTATGCCAAACTGAATCTATCTAGGATTGATTCAGCGCTTGAGCGCTCGGATGTGGTGATTGACGGGCTTTACTCCTGGGAAGAATATACCTTTCTGAAGACTTACTATCAGGAAGACTTCTATGTAGTAGCCGTTTGGGCATCACCAAGAACAAGGTATGCTCGATTGACTAACAGATTAAACCGGTGCCTGACACTAGACGAAGCTGCCAATCGGGACAGGACAGAAATAGAGAATATTAATAAGGGTGGACCTATCGCTATGGCAGACTTAACGATTATAAATGAATCCTCTTTGATAAACCTGGAGAAAGAGACGAAAAGGATTATCTCTGAATTAAGATGAAAAGATTAACCAGACCAGATGTTGATGGCTATTTTTTAAAAATTGCCTCGGTTGTAGCTGAACGTGCAACTTGTCGCCGGCATCATATAGGGGCAGTGGCGGTGAGGAATAAACATATCTTGGCTACGGGATATAATGGTGCTCCCTGCGGTTTTAAGGACTGCCTTGAGCTTGGTTGCCTGAGAGATGAGCTGAATATACCATCGGGGACAAGGCAAGAAATATGCCGGGGCACTCACGCCGAGCAAAATCTAATTATCCAAGCCAGCCTCAATGGCGTTAGCCTTGAGGGAAGCACTATTTATGCTACTCATACACCGTGCCGATTATGTGCCAAGATGCTGGTCAATGCCAAGATAGCCCGATATGTTAGCTATAGCCAGTATGACGATAATACATTCATAGACCTTTTCAAAGAAGCTAGCATAGAGGTTAATATAAAGAAAAGGCCTTCATCCCGGATAAGCTACCTAGATTAGTGCTTTTGGCTTGACATCGGTGGTAGAATTGATTAAGGATAATATATGAGGCATATATAATGCCGGCGCTACATGCCAAGGTAATTGTTAATCCGGTAGCTGGAGCTTACTCAACACGCCGAAAGTGGCCACATATTAGTAGGCTCTTAAAGCATGTTGGGCTATCATTTGACTATGAATATACCGAGGGTGTAGGGCACGCTATAGAGTTAGCTCGGGTGGCAGCTAGCGATGGTTACCGATATGTGGTGGCGGTCGGTGGTGACGGAACGGTGAATGAGGTAGCCAATGGTATACTTTCTTCAACCAACTCAAGGAGGATAACCCTTGGCGTAGTAAACACCGGCACGG
>JAIWFK010000019.1:0-10269 GCA_048631695.1 Calditrichales bacterium | reverse complement strand
ATTGAAGCCAAGGCACTTCGTAAACTACGCCACCCCAGCCGAAGCCGAAAATTGAAGGACTACCTGGAATAGAACATCTCCTTGAAAACCAAGGTATTTTACCCAGATACCATTAGCATTAAGCCTAACTTGGTCGGTCAAGTTAAACTTGCGAGGTTGTTTATTGACCCTATCCCTCTTTAGTTATTAGTGATAAAAACCACTACTATGTATCTATGCTACTAAAAATTAATCAAACAAAAAACACGGTTGAAAACTTGCTGGTATGAGCTATGAACTACTATCCATACATGATGCAATTACAAAATGAGAATACTTATCAGGTTAATAACTATTATTTACGAGGTTGCTTTTTATAATTAGAGGGGACAAATCCTCAGCTATGATTGAAGTTGCTTTCACACCCCTTCTTTGAACCTTTCCTCTGACTACCAACCAACCCTCACGAAACAATACTTGACCACACTTGTCTTGGACATCACTAAATACGGTTACATCAGCTATACCTGTGCCATCTTCCATTATCACATAAACCACTCTATTCCCATTCCTCGTCGGTGGTGTCTGATAACGAATTACAGAACCAACAATTTTAATCGTTTTGCCCGTAGCTATCGAGGGCAGGTCCTTCATCTTAGTAAACCCATCATCGAAGGCGTAGAAATCTAAAGGGTGTGCTGACAAGCTCAAAGACAAAAGCTCCCTTTCAACTAACATCTTTGCTTTCCTATTATTGCCAATAGTATCTTCAAATAAATCGATTTCTGTTTTAACATCTTCAAACAATGGCGTTGCTCCCCTACCTATTTTATGCTTCAGAGTTACCAACTTTGGAAGCTGCAAAAGTAGTTCACTTCTGCTACCAAAAGAATCAAAAGCTCCAACCCTCACTAACCTCTCCAAGATAGGTTGGCTTACATTGGCTCTTAGAGCAAAGTCTCTCAGCGAAGTAAATTTACCCTTGGCTCTCTCTGATAATATAGATACCAGTGCTTCTGTTGACATCCCCTTTAACTGTTTAAGGCTAACTCGTATCGCCCCATTCTCTACAGTATAGTGGTCAAAAGAGTCATTAATATCTAGGGGTAGAATTTTAACGCCAAATCTCCTCGCATCAGCTACCAGAACATGGGGCGGGTAATACCCCATAGGCTGGTTTGACAGCACCGCAGCAAAGAATTCGGCGGGGTAATGACACTTCAGCCAGAGGGTCTGATAAGCCAGAGCAGCATAGGTAGCAGCATGGGCTTTGCAGAATCCATACGCAGCAAAGGCAGCCAACTGCTCAAAGACCTTCTCTGCTACCCTCTTACTCACACCATTCTTGGTAGAGCATGAAATAAAGGAGTCTCGCATCTTCTCCATTTCCCCTGGGGTTCGGTCATGCGTCATTGCTCGCCTAAAACCATCTGCCTCAGCATAGCTCATGCCAGCTAAATCGTGGGCAACCTTCAAAACCTGCTCCTGATAGAGTATTACCCCTAGGGTTTCACTAAGGGCATTTTTAAGTTTGGGGTGCATGTATGTTACTGGCTCTTTACCATGTCTTCTTGGAAGATAAACCTTGTCCATATTAGATTTGAGAGGCCCCGGTCTAACTAGCGAAATCGAAACTATGATGTCTTTATAACAGTTTGGTAGCAGTCTACCTGCCATTTCTCTTTGTGCTGGTGATTCAAGCTGAAAAGTGCCAATGGTTCTACCCTCCCTGAGCACAGCAAAGGTTTCAGGGTCATCTCTTGGTATCTTGTCTATATCAATATTAGCGCCTTGACTCTTTCTGACACTAGTGAGTGTATCCTCAATAACAGTCAAAGTAGGCAGTGCCAGCAAATCCATCTTGACAATACCTAATCTCTCGATATCATCCTTATCATACTGACTAATAATGTCTCCACCGCTAGACCATTCAAGAGGAACTAAATCAGAAAGTCTACCACCTCCAATCAGTAATCCTCCCAAATGAACAGAGAGGTGTCTAGGGTATCCATCTACGGCAGCGCATAGTCTAAAGAAATTAGCAAGCTCAGGTCTCTTGTAAATGTTGCTTTTCTTTAGTTCGGGAAGGGTATTTGCATACTCCAAAAGGTCTGAGGCAGACAAATAATGGATACCTCTACATGCCTCTTCAATGACTTCCGGTGGTATTTGTAAAGCCTTACCAACATCACGGATAGCACCTCTAGCCATATAGGTATTGATAGTGGCTACACAGGCGACATTCTCGGCACCGTATTTTTGGCAGATGTAGCTTTTTACTTCATCTCTACGCCTTCGGTCAATATCCAGATCAATATCTGGGGGTTCATACCTTAGAGGATGCATGAAACGTTCAAAGAGAAGGTCATGCTCTATAGGGTCAGCGTTACTAATATCAAGTGTATAGACAACCAAACTGTCTATGGCACTACCTCTCGCCTGACATCTTATGCCCCTCTTTCTTGCTTGCTGAACTATGTCCCAAACAACTAAAAAGTAGCCACAGAAACCAAGTTTATTGATTGTGCTAAGCTCTTGTTCCAAGCGATTTCTGATTTTAGGTGTTAGTGTCCCATACTTTCTTAAGACTCCTGCGTAAGCTAACTTTGATAAATAAGTGTAGTCAGTTTCACCTCCGGGAACCTCAAACTTAGGAAAGCGAGGTTTACCTAGCTCTAACTCTAGATTACACTTGGAAGCAATCTTTCCCGTCATGTCTATTGCTTTAGGAAAATCATTAAAGAGTTTAATCATTTCCTCCTGTGATTTGAGGTATTGCTCCACAGTTCGATGCCCCTTTAATTGAGAGACAGGTATATTTTGGTCTATGGCATTAAGTAGCTCATTTACTGCATACCCTTCCATTTCTGCATAGTGGACATTATTAGTGGCAACTGTCGGTATACCCTCTTCTCTGGCAAAGGCAGATAGTCTATGACTGTCAATCATTCCTTCTCCAGAAGGATGCCGAACAAGCTCCACGAAAAAATCATCACCAAAGACCTCCCTATAGAAGTTTGCTGATTTCCTGGCTTTCTCTGTCTTACCTGCCGCAATTAGAGAGGGTATTTCACCCTTACTACAGCCACTCAGGGCTATTAGACCACCGCTGTGTTTTTGTAGCATTTCTTTGCTTGCTTGTGGTTTCCTCAACCGCTTTGCTAAGTGAGCTTCAGTCAACAGTCGGCACAGGTTTGAGTAGCCCCCCCTATCCTTACATAGGAGGGTTAGATGATATCCACCCTCTAAATCAATCTCAGCACCTATGATTGGTTTTATTTCTAGAGCTTTCGCTTTATCATAGAACCTAATGGCACCTGTTAGTCTATTATGGTCTGTAAGAGCTAGGGCAGGCATGTCCAATGCCTTTGCCTTTTCCAGGAGCTTATCTAATGAAGAAGCTCCATCAAGAAAGCTATATTGGGAATGGACATGAAGGTGGATAAAACTCATTGTGATACCCTAATCTAGGACTCTATGCAGAAACCACTCTTCACCAAGCTTGTAAAGCTCGTAACTACCGGTACTTGAGTTTTTTGCATTTACCCGAACGAAAAGACGCATTGCTTTCCCATTCCACCACTCAGCAGGCTCCCTCCACCAACCGATAACCTCTTCAACCCTATAGAGGCGCCTTCTCCAGATAAAAGCGGTTATCAGGGAGTCTTTTTCTCTGTGCACTTTAACCGGTTCACCAATGAGCTTTGACATTATGTAAACTCCAAGCAGGGGGTAACCATAATCATAACAGAACATATGTCCTATTGTCAAGAGAGTTTTTCTGGTAATCACCATGACTCTATGGGCGTGTGAAATGTAGTTACAATTTTGGAGGACGGTATAAAGGGGATTAGGTAGACCCTGAAACAAGTCCCGTAACTCGCTTTTACGGGACAAGTCATTTCGTGATAGATAAATAGTCCCCTGACTATGCTAAAATAAGCTGTCATTCTGAATGTAACGAAGTGGAATGAAGAATCTGGGATTCTTCGCGGAGTTTACCCTGAGCGAGATTCTTCGGTCGCTTTGCTCCCTCAGAATGACAAGAAGCGAAGGGCTCAGAATGACAGAGGAGATAAAAGTATTTCTATTACTAAAAAGTGGCTAAGCATACTATCTGATGAGTCTTACCAATGATTCCCATTAGATTAGCGTTGCGCAATTTTATGTGCTACCGGGATAATGTGCCTCCGCTCTCCTTTGAAGGTATCCACACTACCTGCATCTGTGGTGATAATGGCAACGGTAAATCAGCTCTGATTGATTCTATAACCTGGGCACTGTGGGGACGAACTAGAGCTAAGAGTGATGATGACCTCATTCACTTAGGTCAGGCTGAAATGGAGGTCGAGTTTGACTTTACCGTAGGACAACAACTATATCGCATCATACGCAAGCACTCTAAACCTAAACTACGAGGTCGTTCAGGACAGTCCATCCTAGAATTTCAGATAGCTACTGAAGATGGCTTCAGGTCAATTACCGGCAATAGTATAACCCAGACACAGCAGAAAATTATCAATGTTCTACATATGGACTACCATACTTTTATTAACAGTGCCTTCCTGCTACAAGGTCACGCTGATGAGTTCACTATTAAGCGTCCAATCGAGCGTAAGCAAGTTTTAGCTAATATTCTAGGGCTTGACATCTATGACGAGCTTGAGGGGCAGGCTAAGGAGTTGGCTAAACAGCAAGAAACGGAAAAGGCACAACTAAACAGTGCTATCACAGATATCAGTGATGAACTAGTCCAAAAGCCAGCCTACGAAGCTGATTTTATACAGGCACAGAGTGAACTATCCCGCATAGAGAAAGTAACCAAGGAGCAAGAATCCAGACTTAATAGCCTCAGGCAGGAAAAGGAATCCCTAGAAAGTAGAAAGCGGCAATTAATTGAGCTAGAGGAGCACATAACAAAAACAGAGAAAGACCTAGAGCGTTGGGACGACCAACTTAAACAACATCACTCCAAGCTCAGAGAATATGAAGAACTAATAGCCCAGCGTTCCGCTATAGAGAAAGGCTATGCTCAGCTTAGTTTAGCTGAGAAATTAAGGGATGAACTTGACCAAAAGTTTAGACTTATTACCACCCTAAACGAGCGCAAGCACCACTTAGAGATGGCTATTGTCCAGGCAGGAGAAGCTCTAATCACTACCCATGCTGTAGCTCAAAGCAGAATCAGGGAACTAGAAATTAAGTCACAGAAGCTACCCCAGCTCAAAAATGAACTACAGCAAATACAGGTTCAATTAAACCAATTAGCTCAAGAAGAAGAAATACTACTCATCAAAAGGCAGAAAAGTCAGGAACTCCAAATCCGAATCCACTATCTGGAATCTAATCAAACTCAGCTAGAACAGGAAATAGGGGAATTAGTAGAAAAGCTCAACCTCCTTTCAATCCAGAGTAATGCTAAATGCCCCCTATGTGAGACAGACCTGGGTATAGAAGGACGCCAGCGAATTGAAACAAAATATACCACTGACAGGCAGAGCAAACTTGGGTATCTAGAATCAAATCAAGCCGAGCTAGCTACAAAGAAAGCAGAGCTAGGGGCACTGGAAAGTGAAGTATCCCAGCTAGAAATAAGGTTTAATCAAGATAGAGCCTCAGCACAAAGTAAAGCTAGCATCCTCGACCAACAAATTACTGAAACCGAAGAGGCTGCTAACCAGCTAAATGAGGAAAGAAAAGCATTGGCTGAGATTGAACAGCACCTAGCTAGTAAAGACTTTGCTACCACTGAGCAAGAGGCACTGGCGGAGCTTGAGGACGAATTAGCCAAACTCGACTACGATTCACAGCAGCATGAACAGGTGCGACAGTGCTTAGCTGAGTTCGAACAGTATGAAAATTTAAAGCGAAATCTGGAAGAAGCTGATAGGCTCATCATTCAGGAAAAGGAGTCTGTTTCTAGAGCTGAGGAAGCCATCCAAGAACTGTGCCTCAATCTGGAGATTGATAATCAAAAAAGGCAAGACTTGAGCCAAGAACTCAATTTACTGCCGCAACTACTCAGTGATTTAAACCAGGCCGAAACTGAATATGAGGCGTTATCAGTAAAACAAAAGCAAGCCCAGCAAGTAATGGGGAGTGCAAGGGAAAGACTACAGCGATGCTCTGAGCTGGAGACAAAAAGGAAGGAAAAGGAAAGGCTATTGGCTCAAGCCTCAAAACAGGAGAGTATCTATAGAGACCTAGCCCAAGCCTTCGGCAAAAAGGGGATACAGGCTTGGCTTATTGAAATGGCACTCCCCGAGATTGAAGCTGAGGCCAACAGGCTGCTAAGCAGAATGACCGATAATAGAATGCATGTAAAAATTGAAACACAGCGGGAAACAAAAAAGGGGGATTTACTAGAAACCCTGGATATCAATATCTCCGATGAGCTGGGCACGCGAAATTATGAAATGTTTAGTGGTGGTGAAGCCTTCCGCATTAACTTCGCCATTCGTATTGCCCTGTCCAAGTTATTGGCCAGGCGAGCTGGGGCACCACTGCCAACCTTAGTCATTGATGAAGGCTTCGGCACCCAGGATAGTGGCGGTATAGAAAAAATTAAAGAGGCGATAAATTCTATTCAGGACGACTTCGACAAGATACTGGTTATCACCCACATGGAGGAGATCAGGGATGCCTTCCCCAGCCGTATTGATGTTATTAAAACCGCTGAAGGCTCAACAATTGAAGTGAGCTAGCCGATTTACAGTCCCAGAGCGTCAGCAATTCCCTTCATTGCCTCCAATCCTAGCTCGATAAACTCGTCAAGCTCGAGTCCGATTTGGTTACACAGGGAGATTTGCTCTCTATCCACCCCAGCAGCAAAACTCTTCTCCTTAAACTTCTTCCTCACCGATTTACCTTCAAGACCAGCCAATTTCTTATCCGGGCGAACCAAGGCAGCAGCAATGATTAAGCCAGTTAGCGGGTCAGCGCAAAATAGAGCCTGATCCAGCTTCGTCTCCCGGGAAATACCATGCGTCTCATTATGGCATAAGATGGCATGAGCCATAGCCTCACTAGCTCCCAGTTCCCTAGCCAGGTCAGCCCCCAGCTTACTATGTATGTTCATATCTCCCTCGGTGAGTTCCATATCTATATCGTGCAGCAGCCCAGTAAGCCCCCACTCCTCCTCATCCTCACCAAAGCGCTTGGCTAGAGCCCGCATAATAGCTTCAGTAGCCAGCATATGCTTTATCAGATTCTCATTCTCTACATTAGCTTTAATAGAGTCGAGTGCTTCTTCTCGGGTCATTTTCCTTCCCCCTCTTTACTACCGAGTAGAAACGGTCTACCAGTTAAAGCATACTCCAAATCTCTATCTTTATGCAATACCCTGCCCAAATACTGACCAGTGGCTGAAGACCTCTGCTGAGCTATTTCCTCGGGTATGCCTGTAGCTACAATATAGCCACCCCGGTCACCAGCTCCAGGTCCAAGGTCAATAATCCAGTCGGCATTCTTTATCACATCCAGGTGGTGCTCAATAACAATCACCGTATTACCAGCATCAACCAGACGCTGTAGCACCCGTAGTAATGCTGCTACATCATCAAATGAGAGACCGGTAGTTGGTTCATCAAGAATATATAGTGTCCTGCCCGTAGACCGCCGTGATAGCTCAGTGGCAAGCTTCACCCTCTGCGCCTCACCCCCAGAAAGGGTAGGTGCCGGCTGACCTAAACGAATATAACCCAACCCCACATCGTGCAAAGTTGCCAGTTTATTCCTTATTTTAGGGAAATGCTCAAAGAAAACAAGTGCCTGCTCCACAGTCATATCTAATACCTCAGCTATATTCTTGCCCTTAAATCTAATCTCAAGTGCCTCACGGTTATAGCGCTGCCCCTTGCACACTTCACAGGGAACAGTTACATCAGGCAAGAACTGCATCTCAATCTGAATAAATCCCTCACCACGACAGGCTTCACAGCGCCCCCCCTTAACATTAAACGAGAAACGACCTGGAGCATAGCCTCTCATTCTAGCTTCAGGAACAGTAGCAAAAAGCTCACGAACATGAGTAAAGGTGCCGGTATAGGTAGCTGGGTTACTGCGAGGGGTACGCCCAATAGGAGACTGGTCAATATTGACTACCTTATCTATATACTCGACACCGATGATACTATCGCAATCACCTGCCCTCTCCCTTGACCGATAAAATATCTGTGCCAATTTCCTATACATAATCTCATCAATAAGAGTGCTCTTACCACTACCAGAAACACCGGTAATACACACAAACTCGCCCAGAGGGATATGTACATCTATATTTTTCAGGTTGTTCTGCCTAGCCCCCTTTATTACTATCTCCTTGCCTGAGCCAGGGCGGCGCTTTTGTGGCAAGGAAATCTGCTTTACTCCACTAAGATACTGACCGGTTATTGACCCCTGACAATTCATAATATCAGCCATAGTCCCGGTGGCAACAATCCAGCCGCCACGCTCCCCGGCACCAGGTCCCATATCAATAATATGGTCAGCCGCCCTCATCATGGCTTCATCATGCTCCACAACCAGTATCGTATTACCCAAATCTCTCAGCCTCTTCAAGGTCTCAATCAAACGGAAGTCATCAGCGGCATGCAAACCCACTGTCGGCTCATCGCAAATATAAAGCACACCCATAAGCCCGCTGCCAATCTGGGTTGCCAGGCGAATTCGCTGTGCCTCACCCCCACTCAGGGTAGCTGATGGGCGGTCAAGGGTAAGATAGTCCAGACCAACATCCTTAAGAAAGTTCAGGCGAGCTTGAATCTCCTTCAGGATTTCGCCAGCGATTATTTGCTCACGCCCATTAAGTACTTCGTTCTGGCTAAGCATAGTTACCCAATCCAAAGCCTGGGTAATCGACATTGCGCTAACCTCAATAATATTTTTACCGTTAACGGTCACCGCCAAGGACTCTGGTTTAAGCCTCTTGCCCTGACAAACTGGACACAGGCTGGATACCATATAGCGCTCAATTTCAGCCCGGGAGTGCTCAGATTCTGTATCCCGATAGAGTCGCTCCATACGGTTAATAACCCCTTCGAAACCGTAATAATATTCTCTAACTCCACCAAATCGGTTCCGATACCGGTAAGGCTCACCCCCATCCCCATATAGTATAAGTCCTAGGTGGTGCTTACTCAGTTCCTTTACTGGTGTATGTAGGGAAAAGCTATGGCGACGGGCTAAGGACTCGAACTGGTCGAAATACCAAGTGGAATACCAACCGGGACGAATTGCCCCTTGAGCTATGGAGAGTTCCTTATTGGGAATAACCAGTTCAGGGTCTATCTCCAGCTTAACCCCTAAGCCAGTGCAAGCAGGACAGGCGCCATGTGGGCTATTAAAGCTAAATGTTCTGGGAGCAATCTCACCCAGGCTAATTCCGCAGTGCACGCAGGCAAAGTGCTCCGAAAACAGTAATTCTTCACCATCAATAATAGCCACTAACACAACGCCTGCTCCCAGCTTGAGAGCAGTTTCTACAGAATCAGCAATGCGGCTTTGGCTTCCACTTTGCCCAATTACCAATCTGTCTACTATTACCTCAATGGTATGTTTCTTATTCTTATCTAATTGAAACTCCTCAGATAGGTCATAGACACGCCCATCAACTCGAACCCTGACATAGCCTGCCTTGCGCAAATCATCAAACACCGCCTGATACTCACCCTTACGGTCTCTAATCAGCGGCGCCAGAACCATGATACGGCTATCAGGGGAGATTTTGAATAGCATCAACAATCTGCTGCACTGTCTGCATAGCAATCTCTCGTCCGCACTTGGGGCAATGGGGGTGACCAACCCGGGCAAAAAGCAGCCTCAGGTAGTCATAGACCTCAGTTACAGTACCCACTGTAGACCGTGGATTCTTACTGGGACCCTTCTGGTCAATAGAGATGGCTGGGCTCAATCCTTCTATATAATCAACATCAGGCTTTTCCATTCTGCCCAGAAACTGGCGAGCATAGGCGGACAGAGATTCCACATAGCGGCGCTGCCCCTCAGCATAGATGGTATCAAATGCCAGTGAACTCTTGCCCGAGCCAGAGACACCGGTAATAACCACCAGCTTATCACGGGGGATAGTTACATCAATATTCTTAAGGTTATGCTCCCTGGCCCCTTTAATTACAATAGTATCTAACGGCATTTTCCCCAACCCTCTTATCCGATTTCCTTCTTCAATTCTTATCCTTCTGCCTAAAAATATCAAATCTGGAAAGTATCGCTGGACCGATAAATAAATCCCCTAAAAGAGCCACTACTACGGCTATCGCAGATAGTATCCCA
>JAIWFK010000018.1:0-10534 GCA_048631695.1 Calditrichales bacterium | reverse complement strand
CAGGATGAATTCCTGGACTTGTGGAATATAGTTACGATCTTGGAAAAGTAAAGTGTGATTGCCAGATAGCAACAACCCTAAGAAAGGTGTCACTTGCTTTTCCCTTGCCTATCCTTCTCCTTATCGGGGGAAGGAGGGACATTAGTGGGTAGATTGATAGAGTATCTTTCCGCAGTAAAAGGTGAGTAACCGGTAAATACCCTTCGGCCCCCCTCCGTAATCTCAAGTGCCGCCCCGCATTTGGGGCAGGTCTGATGTCGGGCAAAGCGTAACGCCCAACCAATCCGGTAAGTTCCACACTTCGGGCATCTACCCTCCAACATACCTCTATCATACCAACTGGTCTTCTTAAAGTGTCAAGCCTAACACCTAAATGGAAGAGCAGGTTTATTATTGCTGCAAACCTCTGTAACTATGTTAATTCTCTGCTTTCCAGCCATTTCCAAGCTGTGACTGAAAGAGGAAAAGTATTAGAAAAAGAGGGGTTTCGCCCCTCTTAAATGCCTCCTACGAGCAAGAGGTCAGAAGTCTTGTGACCTACCCAAAGAATTATGGAATGCAGTTGCGACTTCCGGAACGAGGTTACTCTGGTAAAAAGAGAAATTAGTCCTTCTTTTCTTTCTTTTCTTCTCGACACTTGGATAGCAGAAAGATCATGCCACCCAAACACACAAGGAAAATGCCAGTGCCAATAGGTGATCCCCATCCCAGCAATAGAAACAAAGTTTCCATTCTTCCTCCTTTCGTCAAATTATCATCTACGTTCACAAATAATAGACGTGGAGCCAGAGTACTGTCAATAGAGGTGTCACAATTCTTACAGTCAATCCTTGTCCATGCAGCTACTACGGTATTCGATAGTGGTTCTCTATACAAGATAGACTGAAGCGGAAGTCTATCCCCTCAAATACGCATCTATATCGGTGGCAGCGCGCTTGGCAGCACCCATAGCACTAATCACCGTAGCCGCCCCGGTAACTATATCACCACCAGCCCAAACACACGGCTTCTTCGTCTTACCGGTAGATTCATCAGTCACTATAGTGCCTCGTTTGGTTGTCTCCAGACCTTCAGCAGTTTGGGCAATGACAGGATTAGGGGTAGTGCCCAGAGCGACTATCACAACATCTATATCAATAATGAACTCGCTTCCCGGTATAGCAATAGGGCGGCGCCGGCCACTCTCATCAGGCTCACCCAGTTCCATCTCATAGCACTCCATACCTACTACCCAGTTCTGCTCATTACCGAGAAATTGCTTGGGATTGGTTAACAGCTTAAATTGGATACCCTCTGCCTTAGCATTCTCCACCTCTTCCCGGCGGGCTGGCATTTCCACCTCCGAGCGGCGGTAGACAATATAGACTGTATCAGCTCCAAGTCTGAGGGCACACCTGGCTGAGTCCATAGCCACATTACCGCCACCAATTACTGCTACCTTCCTGCCCACCTTTACCGGGGTATCATATTCGGGAAACTTATACGCCTTCATCAGATTGACCCTAGTTAAAAATTCATTTGCCGAATAAACACCATTGAGGTTCTCACCAGGAATATTCAAGAACATAGGCAAGCCCGCACCAGTTCCCAGAAATACGGCATCATAACCATTATTCAGTAACTCGTCTATAGTAAACAATTTGCCTACTACTGAGTCCAATTCAAGCTTCACCCCTAAAGAAATAACATAGTCAATCTCAGACTGGACAATATCTTTGGGTAACCTGAACTCGGGGATACCATACATTAATACCCCACCAGGCACATGCAGCGCCTCAAGGGTGGTAACACTATGCCCAAGTTTAGCTAGATCAGCCGCTGCTGTTAAGCCGGCAGGTCCTGAGCCGACCACTGCCACCTGTTTACCAGTTGGCTCCTGGACTATCGGTGAGTCTAATAGGTCTGTATTAGCCCGTTCCCAATCAGCCACATATCGCTCTAAGCGACCAATAGCGATAGGCGCCCCCTTCTTAGCCAGAGAGCAGGTAGCTTCACACTGTGTCTCTTGAGGACAGACTCGCCCGCAGATACCAGGCAGGCTATTTTTATCTTTGAGCACTCTTACTGCCTCGGGCAAATCATTATCACAGACAGCCTTAATAAAACCAGGGATGTCTATCAATACGGGACAGCCATTAATGCAGTGGGGTTTGGGGCACTGGATGCAGCGGCTTGCCTCGGCTTGAGCCTGTTGAGGGGTATATCCTAGAGCAACTTCATTGAAATCATTAATCCGTAGCTTGGGGTCTCGCCTAGGCATTGGGATTCGGTTCAAGTTAAGTTTCGCCATGTTATCCCATTACTTCGAGGCTACTGTATTGATGCTGCCACTGCTCGAAGGAATGCTTCTCTTCATCGAGGTAGATACGCTGGCGGGCAAAAAGTAAATCCCAGTCCACCTGGTGCCCATCAAATTCAGGTCCATCCACACAGGCAAACTTGGTCTCTCCACCGACAGATACCCGACAACAGCCACACATACCGGTGCCATCTACCATTATGGGATTCAGGTTAACAAAGGTCTTAACACCGAAGGGTTCCGTGGTTTTGGAGCAAAACTTCATCATAATGCTGGAGCCGATAGCGATAACACGGTCAACTCTCTCATTACTTTCAAGTAGCTCCTGCAGTGGCTCAGTTACTAGTCCTTTACGAGCATAAGAGCCGTCGTCAGTGGTAATTATCAGCTGGTTGCTGACCCGGCGCAACTCCTCCTCCCAAAAGATGAGGCTCCTATTCCGTGCTCCCATAATTGAGATGACCCGGTTCCCCTTTTCTTTCAACGCCCGGGCAATAGGGGCTATAGGAGCAACACCAACTCCTCCGGCTACGCAAACTACAGTACCAATATTTTCAATATATGCTGGTAAACCTAGAGGTCCCACCAAATCAGTAATGAAGTCGCCAGCTTCTAGTAAGGCTAGTCGATGGGTGGTTGTCCCCACTTCCATGAAGACAATGGTAACACTGCCCTCTTTATCATTCCAGTCAGCGATGGTCATTGGAATACGCTCGCCCTTTTCATCAATCCTGATAATAACAAATTGTCCTGGTCGAGCTTTCCTAGACACATCAGGTGCTGCAATCTTAAACAGATGGATACTAGGCGCCAAATCCCCTGTCAACAGGATTTCATACACCTACTGTCTCACCCTTAGGAACTCTAGTTTTAGTTGGTGGTGATACTGGCTCAGAAATTTTAAGCCTGAGGTCACATTGGAGGCATCGTGCTGCCTCTTTTGTAGCCTCATCTTCACCCAAGCCAAGTTCTATCATGTTAAAGTTGTCACTTCTCTGCTCTACAGTTAGGCAAGGCATTGGCAGCTTCTGTATATCGGCAAACCCCTCTTCACGCCCCAATTTGGGGTTGGGCTCCTCAACATCAACCAATACCTCATCTATATCACCACTGCCGCCAAGGTATCTATCAATGTAAGTAGCTGCCCTTCGAGCAGCATCAATTGCCTCAATAACCGAGGTAGTTCCGGTAACTGCATCACCAGCGGCAAAAACACCCTCTCTACCGGTAGCCAGCGTAACTGGATCAACCTCTACAAAGCGCCGCCTGGCGATGTTAATGCCATCAACACCTTCAATGAGTCCAAGTTCAGGCACCTGACCCACGGCAAAGATAATAGTATCTGCCGACAGAGTATACTCTGAGCCGGGGATAGCTTCAACACAAAGCCTGCCAAGGCTATCAAACTCAAAAGACCGCACATTACGGCATTCAATACCTGTGACATGCCCATTATCACCCACAATTTTACAAAAGGCATGTGAGCAATGGATGATAACGCCCTCCGCCTCTCCCTCTTCAATCTCCTCCGCCTTAGCTAACATCCCATCTTTACACTCAAGACAAGCTATGTGGACATCAGTGGCACCCAGACGCAAGGCAGTGCGGGCACAATCAAAGGCAACATTACCACCACCTACCACCACCACCACCTTCCCTATTTTGACCTCTTTGCCCAGACTTACATCCCTTAGGAAAGAGGTGTTGATTAATACGCCATCAAGGTCAGACCCGGGCAGAGGTATCTTTATGCCCTGGTGAGCACCAACGGTTACTAAAATGGCATCGTACCCCTCCTTAAAGAGCACATCCAATGACTCAATTTTAGTATCTGTCTTAATTTCAACGCCAATGCTTTTTATCTCCTCTATCTCGTCATCAAGAATCTTTGCAGGTAGACGATACGTAGGAATACCAACGCGCATCATCCCCCCAACTACAGGTAAGGCTTCAAAAACGGTTGTACTATTACCAAGTTTGGTCAGGTAATAGGCAGCAGTCAGTCCGGCTGGACCCGAGCCGACAATGGCCACTCGCTTACCAGTAGGAGGAGCAAACTTAGACCTCTGCTTCCATAAGCCAGTGTCATGCTCGGCAGCGAAGCGTTTCAATACTCTTATGGCTATGGTTTCATTGAGTTCACGATGCCGGCACTCATCCTCACAGAAATGTAAGCAGACATAGCCAAGCGTGGCTGGAAACGGCACTTTCTCTCGAATGACAGCTATTGCCTCGGCAAACTTCCCTTCCTTTATTAAGCGGACATACCGTGGGACATCTATACCAGCGGGACAGGCATCACTACATGGAACTAATTTAGCTTCACGCTCTTCAAACTTTATGTCCCTATCCATTATAGCGCCAGTAGGGCATACCTCAGCACACGCCCCACAGAACTTACACTCTGATTCCTTAAATGTAGGTGACTTGGAACCAACAATGACTTTACCATCTTGATAGACAAAGCCAAGGGCATCAACCTCACGCATGTCTTTGCATACCCTGACACAACGAATACAACCGATGCAGAAATTGTAGTCCCGGTCGAACAGAGGGGTTTCCTTATCCTGAGGTATTTCTTTAGCTGCATAGGGTAGTATTATCTCCTCTATGCCGATGTAGTCGACTACCTTTTGCAGTTCGCAATGCCCGTTTTTGGGACAGAGCAAACAACGCTCGCTTATCTTCACATTGCGTAAACATATGTCGTAGGGTGCGCAGCGCTCCTTACGTACACAAGTAAGGCACATATTGGGATGTTCATAAAGAATAAGCTTTAGGTTCTCATACTGTTTCTCAAGTACCTGGGAAGTGTCAGTATAAACCACCATACCCTCGGCAACTTCGGTAGTGCAAGCAGTAGGCAGGTCATCTATACCCTTAATCTCTACAATACAAAGCTGACAACCCTTAAACTCCTCTAATGAGTTATCGTTTTTAATTAGCTCAGTGCCACGGTAGATGAATTCACTGGGTTCCACTTCTCTTGACGATGGTAAATCAGGGTGAGAACACAGGGAAGGAATATAAATACCGGCACTCTGCGCAGCCTGTAGCACAGTAGTGCCCTTTGGTACCGTGACCTTAGTGCCATTAATAGTTAGATTAATCTCGTCCATTACAAACCTCTAAAAGATAGAATACAGATACAAAATTGAATCTATCACAGAGTAATCTACCATAAAGTACGGTATAATTCAAGTATTTGGTTATTGCCTAATTGCTATTAAGGGTATAAGATAATAGGCGCTGGAAATAATACAAAAAGGGGGTAGTAGGTATCGCTAAAATAAGATTGACAAGACTTGATTAAGCCAATCGGATGATCAAATAACTTCCACATTTGGCTATAAAAAGTAATATTCCGAGGTGATAATAATGGTCATTGAATTGGTTCATATAGGATTTGGTAGTGTATTAGTGATGAATAAGGTTATAGCCATAGCTTTACCTAATTCAGCACCTATCAAACGCAGTATCCAAGAAGGAAGAAATAAGGGACTATTAATTGATATGACCAGTGGCAGAAGAACGAAGGCTGTCATCTTTACTGATAGCGGGCATATTGTTTTGGCTGCCCTTACCCCAGAAACTATAGCTGGCAGGTTGCAGATTAGCCGAGGTAGTTCAGTACTAATACCAGAGCAAAGCGATGAAATCAGCGAGCCGTAAATGCCAAGTTCCACTCAGCTTACCGATAAAGCCTTTACTCATAGTCCTCTCCGGTCCCTCAGGAGCAGGCAAAGATGCCATTTTAACCAGGATGAAAGAATTAGGTTATCCCCTTGAATATATTACCACTGTAACCACACGGCGTCAGCGAGCTAATGAACGAGATAATGTAGATTATCATTTCGTCTCAACAGAAAAGTTCCAGGAGATGATTTCTTCTAACGAGTTACTAGAGTGGGCAAATGTCTATGGTAGTTGGTATGGTGTGCCTAAGCAAAAAATCAAACAAGCACTGGATAAGGGGCACGATATAATAATAAAGGTTGACATCCAGGGAGCAGCTACTATTAAAAGAATCTTACCGCAAGCAGTTTTTATCTTTGTGATGCCCCCATCAATAGAAGAACTTACCACTAGGCTCAAGCAGCGCCATACAGAATCACCCTTCGATTTAGCATTACGCGTAAATACTGCGAAGGAAGAAATACGGCAACTACCTCTATTTGACTATGTAGTTTTAAATAAGCAGGATGGAATTGACCTAGCAATTTCACACATTGCGGCTATTATCACTGCCGAAAAGTGCCGAGTAACTCCTAGGGAGATTACTCTACAAGCTGACTAGAATACCATTCGTAGCAACAGGGCAAACAAGTAACCTAGCACACCACAGATAGGGAAGGTAAATATCCAGGCAGCAACGATATTACCAGCTACCCCCCAGCGCACTGCTGAAAGTCGTCTAGTAGCACCCACCCCCATAATAGATGAGCTGATACAATGAGTAGTGCTTACCGGGATACCCAGAAATGAAGCTACCTCAATAACGGTAGCCGCTGAGGCTTCAGCAGCAAAGCCATGAACTGGTCTAAGGGTGGTAATCTTTAATCCTAATGTCTTAATGACCCGCCAGCCACCAATAGCCGTCCCCAAGCTAATGGCTAGTGCTGATACAACTATTACCCACCATAAATCACCATATGGAATTTCATTCCACAGAGCAGGTTGATGGTAATAAATCACTAACGCCATAGTAATGACACCTATGGGCATCTGACCATCATTCTTACCATGGCTATAAGCCATAAAGGCAGCGGACAGAATCTGTAGATTGCCAAAAATGGCTCTTATTTTAGCTGGGGCGCTTCGGCGGAATACCCAAAATATAGTTACCATCACCAGAAAGCCACCAATAAAGCCCAAGACTGGAGCCGTAACTACAGCCGCCAGAGTCTGTGACAAACGGGAACTCCATCCCCAGACCACAGCTTCGCTACCCGCCAAGGCTATCCCAGCTGCCGCCAGTCCAGCAATAAAGCCATGAGTTATGCTTACTGGCAGACCATAGTAGGTAGCTATAGTGCCCCAGACAATAACTGAGGCTAAAGCGGCAATCACTGGCACATACGCAAACTCCGAGATAACTTCTGGAGCTAGAATTCCTTTGCCAATGGTCATAGCAACCGCCGTGCCAGTGGCAGCACCAGCCATATTACAAAAGGTAGCTAATATTATGGCTTTTCTTGGTGAAAGAGTACGGGTACCAATCACAGTAGCAATGGCATTAGCGGCATCATTGAAACCATTAACGATACCAAACCCAATAGCCAGAGCGACAATAAAGAGAAGAAGCCAGAGGGCGGGGTCAGCCATGCTTGAGGGCTACCCCTTCAAGGACATTAGCCACATCCTCGCATCTGTCAGTTGCCTGCTCCATGTGCTCGTAAATCTCACGCCATTTGATAATATAAGCAATATCCGTGGAATCATCGAAAAGCTCAGCCATTGCTGAGCGGAATACCCTGTCAGCTGCATTTTCCAACCGATTAATCTCTACACATCGTGGGAGAATTTGTTTTAATTTACCGGGATGCCGCAACTGGGGCACCGTCTCTTCTATCTCAGTTGCTGCCTGCACTATGATATCAGCAAGTTCCCTAGCCCTCCGGCTAGGAGAATCCACCCTATAGAGAAGCATAGCATCAGCCGCTGCGTGTATAAAGTCAGTTACATCATCCATAGTGTGAGCCAGTAGGGCAATATCCTCCCTATCAAAAGGGGTAACAAAGGTGCGATGCAACTGCGCCATAATCTCATGGGTAGTAGTATCCCCTTCGTGCTCCAACTTAGTTATTTCATCCACTTTTTCCCCAACATTATCCCAACTATCAACCAGTTCTTGTAGCTTAAGAGCTGCTTTTACCATATTCTGGGCACCCTGTTCAAAAAGGTCAAAGAACTTTTCCTCACGGGGGATGAAGGGAAACCTAAACACAACTAATCCTCCTTCCTAATAAAATGCACATTAGTAATAAAGAAATTGAAATTTGGAGACAAAAAAGAGAGGACTTATCATTTGCTTTCGATGTGAGTTTAGATTAGAGGGCTATAATTGTCAAGTCAAATCATTAGTTGACAGCCATTAGACTTAGGACTAAAATTCCTCCAATTGTGGGCAAGAAAATAATAAAGGAAGAGCCTCTTGAGCCAATACCTACGAGTCGGTTAGGTAACAGGGTGCTGCGAAGGCAAAGAAGACATCGGAGAGGACTTCATACCATTTCTCATCGTATTTCCATGTTGTTTAAAGGTATGAGCAATAAATTTTTTAGAGGCAGATAGATGTATATCATCATAGCGGGGGCAGGAGTATTGGGTTTCCAAATAGCCTCTTTGTTAGTAGAGGAGAAACACCAGGTAGTTATAGTGGAACAATCTGAAGAGGCGGTAGAGAATATCCGCCGCCAACTTGATGTTAAGGCTATTCTCGGAAGTGCGGCAACACCAAAAGTGCTGAGGGAGGCAGAAGCCAATCTTGCCGATCTAGTTATTGCTGCCACTGATAGTGATGAAACCAACATGATAACTTGTTTCATGGCTAAGGAGTTGGGTGCTGGCACAACAGTGGCCAGAATTCGCAACCCTGAATATTCAGGTTACTTTATCACCCCAGCCAAATCACCCTCCGCCCCACGGAAGGTGATTAGGCCAAAGAGTCTGGGAATAGACCTTTTCATTAACCCTGAGTTTGAAACGGCTAAGGAGATAATGGGCATTCTTTCCAGCTTTTACCCCACTCCAACCGAGAACTTCGCTGGTGGTAAGGTTCAGATAAGAGAGTTTAGGGTGGAGAGGGGAATAATAGTAAATAAAGCCTTGGGCGATATTGATTTCCCTAAACCGTGTGTCGTAGCTGCCACTATGCGTGCCGGGGAGGTTATTATACCCAGTGCAAATAAAGTGATAAAACAAGGTGACCATATTTGGATAGTTGCCTATCGAGAGTTCATGGACGAGTTAGGAGAGCTGTTTACCCAACCACAACGCCCAGCCAAGAGTGTAGTAATTCTGGGAGGGAGACGTGTTGGCTTTCTTATCGCTGAAGGACTGCAAGGACATGGAATTATGGTTAAAGTAATTGAGAAAAATATAAGTCTGTGCCAAGAGATTGCAGGGACGCTTAATCAGGCGGTAGTAGTGCAAGGCGATGGCACTGACCGTGATTTCCTTATTGAGCAGGGGGTCTCTTCAGCAGATGCCTTTGTGGCAACCACTGAAAGTGATGAACTTAACATCCTCTGCGGATTATTGGCTAAGAATCTGGGCGTATCCCGAAGTGTAGTACTAGTTAATAAGCCGGCATACATTCCTATAGCTGAAGCAGTTGGAGTTGATGTTGCTACATCACCCGTCTTGCTTATCGCTCGTAAAATCGCTCACTTTGTCCTCCATGGTGGAGCAATTTCGGCAGCCTTGATTGGGGGTAAACAGATACAGGCTATCGAATTTGCTACTAGCCCAACAGCATATATTGTAAACCGAAGGATTACTGAGGCAGGTTTGCCCAAGGAGGCAATAGTGGGAGCAATTACTCATAACGATACGGTAATTATCCCACCAAATAATAGCATTGTACAAGCAGGTGACCATGTTATTATTATATCTCCTCTCTCGGTTACCCCTTCTGTAGAAAAGCTTTTTAAGTAAGATAATGAGAATAACGTCTGTTCTCCATTACCTAGGATTGCTAATAGCGATACTAGGATTTTCTATGCTCCTCCCTTTGGCTTGTAGTCTTTATTATGGAGAGCCCGATTCCCTGGCTTTTGCCGTCTCGATGGGTATCAGTATAGGTTCAGGTTTGTTGCTTTGGCGCTTGACATCAACGGGCAAGGGAAAATTGAGTCGGCGGGAAGCAATATTACTAGTTGCTGGGGGTTGGATATTAGCCTCAGCCTTTGGTGCCCTACCCTATGAACTGGCGGGGACATTTCAAAGCTACCTTGATTCCTATTTTGAGGCAATGTCAGGTTTTACTACTACCGGAGCGACACTACTCGCCTCTATCGAAAGCCAATCCCACGGCATCCTTCTGTGGCGTTCTCTCAGCCAATGGCTTGGAGGGATGGGAATAATAACGCTCTTTGTAGCTTTGTTCCCTATATTGGGTATTGGGGCAGCCCATCTAGTCGAGGCTGAGATGCCAGGTCCTCAAGCCGAGAGGCTAACAGCGCGTATCCAAGATACAGTAAAGGTGTTATGGTCATTGTATCTAGGTCTCTC
>JAIWFK010000017.1:0-10647 GCA_048631695.1 Calditrichales bacterium | reverse complement strand
ATGCCGGCATGATCCGTTCCGGGCAACCAGAGCACATTAAACCCCTGCATACGCTTAAAGCGTGCCATGATGTCCTGCAAGGTATTATTGAGTGCATGGCCCATATGGAGGGAGCCGGTAACATTGGGCGGCGGCATAATGATGACAAAGGGTTTCTTTTCCGGGTCTATCTCAGGCTTGAAGTAGCCCTTCTCCAGCCAGAACTGATACCACTTAGCCTCAACCTTCCCCGGCTCATAGGCCTTGGGCATTTCATATTGAACATTCGGTGCTTCGGTCATGCTTGGTCTACTATTTCCCAGGGCTTTTTCCCCGTCTGCTTCTCTCGTGATGTGCAAGGCGTCGGTATCCTGAGAAAAATGGCTGGCTTGCCACAGACGCAGTAGTACATAAATTTGACCAACGGCTTGAGCCACCCTGCCTTCCCTCTGGCAGCAACACAAATCGGACACTTTGACTCACAGATGTCACCAATTCCCACTACTTGGTTGCTCATTATTACCTCCTTACTGAGACTGGATTTAGTTCTTTCCGAGCCTCTTTAGAATTTAGTTAACAACATCACCCCGCTGTCATTCTGAACATCTCCCTGTCATTCTGACCCTTCAATGGAAGGGGAAGAATCTCTGAGACCCTTCCCCTTCGCTTTCTCTCAGGGTCAGGGTGACAAAAAGATGTTAAACACTTACCAATTACCAACCTCACCCCCGCCTAGGGCGGACTCTGCCGACCCCTCAACTCTGAATACAAATTCAAAAGGTTCACCTTTTAGGTAACTTAATATTGCATAATACCAATATACAGCTATATTGCTTCGTCGCTCCCCTTTCGCTTCGCTCAGGGCTTCGGCTCATCCTCTCAAAGACGAATCCTTGTCATTGCGAGCATCTCATTGTCATTGCGAGCGGAGCGAAGCAATCTCACAGAGAATGCTGAAATTTATGCAATCTACGAATTAGTGCTTCGCCCCCTCTCATCTCAACTCCCCTTCTCAGACAATAGCTCCACCACCTTATCCAGTATCCTATCGGCTACCTCTCTTTTAGTTAGCAGGGGCAGAATTTCTATCTTGCCATCTCGGTCAATGAGGGTTACTTTATTGGTATCGGCGCCGAAGCCGCTGTCTTTATCGGTAATATCGTTAGCCACAATGAGGTCAAGCTGCTTTTTCTCAAGCTTTTGCCTGGCATTGGCTACTATGTCCTGGCTTTCGGCAGCAAAGCCAACCTTGAGGAAGCTGCCCTTCACTTCAGTTAAAATATCTCGGGTTCTGACCAGCTCCAGGGTCAGGCTGGAGGCTTCTTTCTTAATTTTACCTTTAGCTACTTCTTTCGGCTGGTAGTCCGCCACTGCGGCAGCCATAATCAGGGCATCAGCTTGAGCCACTGCCTTAGCTACCGCCTCCTTCATCTGGACAGCGGTTTCAATATGAGTAACCTCTATTCCTACTGGCTCTGGTAAAGAGGTGGGGGCAGTTATTAGCTTAACTTCAGCCCCTCTATCCCGAGCTGCCTCAGCCAGAGCATAACCCATTTTACCTGACGAGCGATTCCCAATATGGCGGACAGGGTCAATGGGTTCCCTGGTGCCACCAGCAGTAACCACGATATGTTTACCAGCCAGGTCACCGCTTTTACCCAATACCTGCTTTATGGTGCCGATGATTTTATCAACCTCAGCCAGACGCCCTAAACCCATCTTGCCTGAGGCTAATCGACCATAGGCAGGGTCAACTATAGTAAAGCCCCTGGCTTTAAGTTTAGCCAGGTTATCCTGAGTGATAGGATTCTCAAACATATTAACATTCATAGCAGGTGCCAGAATAATTGGGGCTTGAGTTGCCAGTACAACACAGGTAAGCATATCATCAGAGATGCCAGCCGCCACTTTGGCGATAAGGGAGGCTGTAGCCGGGGCAATAACTATTACATCAGCCGCCTCAGCCAGGGCTACATGTTCAATGTCAAACTCAGAGGCTAGCTCAAACATATCGGTTACTACCGTTCGTCCGGTAATGTTACGAAGGGTTAGCGGGGCTATGAACTTGGTAGCCGATTCGGTCATAACCACCTCAACCCTGGCTCCAGCCTGATTCAACTTACTGGCAATATCCACTGCCTTATAAGCTGCTATACTTCCGGTTATGCCCAATACTACAGTTTTGTTGGCTAGCATTATTGTCTCCTAATCAGGCTCATCTTTATTCATCAAATAGACGAGCCTTAATCCAATCAGTGTTAAATTAGGATTAACCACATCAATTATTGCTGTTTCTTTAGCTATCAGTTCAGCGAAGCCGCCGGTAGCCACCACCTTAGTCTTCTCTCCCAATTCCTGTTGGATGCGAGCCACCATACCCTCAATAAGTCCTACATAGCCAAAGATAATCCCTGATTGCATAGCAGCAATGGTGTTGGTACCAATAGCCCGTTTGGGATGGATTAATTCCACCCGGGGTAACATTGCCGCCTGATTAAACAGAGCCTCGGCAGCGGCGGCTATACCAGGGGCAATAGCCCCTCCTAAGTAATCACCTTCTCTGGATACAGTATCAAAGGTAGTGGCTGTTCCCATGTCAGTAATGATTATCGGACCTCCATAGAGATGATGAGCAGCGGCTGCATTTACAATACGGTCGGCACCAACCTCTCTCGGGTTATCCATTCGGATGCGCACCCCGGTCTTCACCCCTGCCTCCACCACCAGTGGCGAGATATGGAAATATCGCTGAAATAGCTCCTCAAAGGTGGCTACCAATGGCGGGACAACACTGCACAGGACTGCCTCTTTAATGTCAGATGTGCCTAGACCTTGATGATGCAGTAGATTAAGCAGTAAGGCAGCATATTCATCAGCCGTGCGGTGAATACCGGTAGCCATGTGCCAGGTAGCACGAAGCTCCTCACCTTCAAAAACCCCTAAGGTGGTATCGGTATTCCCAATATCAATGGCTAATAGCATAGCATTCCCGTCCAACTGCACTCTTTAAAGCGCTGCTTAAGCTTTTAACTGCTTAATAACAAGCGGCAGTGCTGGCAAAAGGTCGGTAGCAATCATACCAGCATCGCCTAGCCTAGCCTTAACCATCTCACCAGCTTCACCATGGAGGTATACACCAAGGGCAGCCGCATCAAAAAAGGATAAACCCTGTGCCAATAATCCAGCTATAGCCCCGGTAAGGACATCACCGGTTCCGGCTGAGGCTAACCCTGGATTGGCTATGGGGCTAATTCTTACTTGCCCATCTGGACTAGCAATAACGGTATAAGCACCCTTCAGGACAACTGTTTTATGCCACTCTCCAGCTACCCTTTTGGCGATGCCCAGCCTGTCTGACTGCACCTCATCCACTGATACCCCGACCAGCCTTGCCATTTCGCCAGGGTGTGGGGTAAGTATAGCATCGCTGTTTATCTGCTGCCACCAGTTGGGGATTTTAGCTAGAGTGTTTAGAGCATCAGCATCAAGGACGAGGGATGGGAGTGCTGCTTTTGACCTAAAAAGTACAGCCCTGATGAATCCTATAGCTGATTGGCTTTGTCCCAGTCCACAGCCTAGAAGTAGGACATTATAGTAGTTAATTTGTTGGTGTATAAGCTTAGCGGCTTGAGGTGAGATGATGCCTGAATGGGATTCCGATAGGGGGAGGTAGGTTACCTCAGCTAGTTTGGAAGCCAGAATAGGCTGTAAGCTGGTAGCTGTCGCCAGCGTTACCAATCCTGTCCCTACTCGTATGGCACCACTACAAGCTAGGTAGGCAGCACCAATATAATTTATTGAACCAGCAGCAACCAGAACTCTACCAAAGCTTCCTTTATTAGCTTCAAGCGGACGCTTGGGAAGAACTTCTCTAGCCCACTGGCTGGTGATAAGCTCGGTAGTTACCGCTTCAGCTAGGTCAGTAGGTATACCAATATCAGATATTGTTATTTTACCGGCTCTCGCTGCTCCTGGGAAGTTGAATAAGCCTAGTTTGGGAAAACCAAGGGTAATAGTATTATCGGCATAAAGGCAGGCATTATCCACAGCACCACTATCAGCGTTAAGCCCAGACGGTAAATCCAGAGCAATGATGTGAAGACCAAGCCGTTTCTTCTTGGCTCTGCTCACCCTGTCTAGTGCCTGCAGAAAGATACCACTAAGCGGGCGACTCTTACCGGTGCCAAATATAGCATCAATAACAGTGCTAGCTGATGACAGTAACTCATCAAACTGGATAAAGCTTTCGTCTTGAGTTGCTTCAACACTGGTTATGCTGCGTTCTTGAACCAGCTTTAGATTTGGGTCATCTGGTGGTCTCTGGCTAAGGAGATAAAGGCTGACCCTGGCTCCCCAGTCATGGAGGTAGCGAGCAGCAACTAATCCATCCCCTCCATTGTTACCAGGTCCGATTAGGATTAGAATGTGTTGCTTCTCAATATCACCCAGGATTTGTCTTACTTCTTCAGCTACGGCTTTCCCAGCGTTCTCCATAAGCACGCTGGTAGGCAGGCCAATCCCGGCGCATTGCCTATCGATTTGCCCCATCTGCTCGGCAGTTACAATTTTCATCGCAATTTGAAGTGTAACAATATCCTAAGAGTGTGGTCAACTTTTAATAAATTGCCCTAGCTTCCTGGTCATTGCCTGCCAGTGGGTTCCTCTCCAGTAGATTCGGTGGCAGGCAGGGCACTCCATATACTGGCTTTGGGTCTTAAATACATAGGGTGGTACCAGGTCTCTAACCTGCTGTTTGCTCCTCTCCTCCAGAGGTTGGTTACATTCCAGACAAATAGTGAACGGCTTGAATTGGTAATCCAGGTTTAGACTGTCTATTACCTGTTGCATTTGTCGCCCAGGCTCATCACTCTGAATAAGAATGGCTTTGAGTCGCCCGCTGGTCACCACCCGTCTTTTCATAATCTGGGTGTCTCTGGTTAGTATTACTCTACCTTCGGCCAGAGCGATAGCAATCATACCAGAGTCGTCACCGCCATTGAAGAACAGGGTATCATACCCCATTATCCTCAGCCACTTGGCTAGCTTCCCTACATTGTTGTCAACTATAAATTTTAGATTGTTTATTAACCCCATCCCCTTTAAGCACCCAGAAAAATTGAAGATTATTCTGTGAACCTGCTTTACAGGTGAAGTTGCATCCCCTCATAGGCAAGGGTGATTGGCTTATCTAATCCCCGGGCTACTGCTGTTATTTCAGCCGCTATCTCCTCCTCTAGATTAGGACTCATATGAATCACAACTACCTGTGGCAGGTAACCTTTAACCTCTTGGAAACTAATTAGCTCCCGTTTCAAGAAACTCGGAGTGAGGTGCCCTGACCTTTTGGCAAATTCTTCATAGCTATCTGGCACAGTAACCTCAATAATGAGTAGCTGGGGTGATATATACTTCCAGCACTCAGCCAAGTCCGAACCCGTATCCCCTGTATAGAATACTGCTTTGCCATCGGAGGAAGTAACCTGGTAGCCAACGGTGGGAACAGTGTGATTTACCGGGACAGCCAGTATGTTATAGCCTTCAATTAGCTTAGTCTTACATGCTTCTATTATAGTAAATTGAATTGTCGGGTTGCCGTAAGGTTTTTCCAAGAATTTAGGATAAAGCTTGCCATCTAGCAGATGAGTGGAGAGGGTATCATACACAGGTTGGATAGAGTATATACTAATAGTGGCATTCCGGAGAGCAAGGTTCAAGGCTAATGTCAGGACATCTCTAACATGGTCATAGTGTTGGTGAGTAAGCAGGATTGCCTTAAGTTTTTGCTGAGCCGGGAAGGACAAGCTGGAGGTAAGACAACCAGCATCTATCGTCAGGGTATCATCAATTAATAGGCTTATGAGCCTTGAATTTTGCGATTCGCAGTTGTGTGCCCCTAATATTTGAATATCCATAGTTCTTTAGCTAACCCCCCAAGATAATCTATTTTAATCTGAGACAAGGAAGGGGTTAAACTTTGTCTTGTAGTCGTAGGTATCAATTGACTCTTTTCTCTTCAAGAAGTTTACCACTGCATAAGTAAATGGGGTAGCAATAGCTTCAATAATAGTCTTCGCTAGCCAGTGATACAAAATCATTATCGGCACAAATGAGGGGGTACCGATAAAGGCTAAGGTAATAAATATTAAGGTGTCTAGACCTTGCCCCACGATAGTGGAGCCAATGGTTCGGCTCCATAGCCAGCGCCCTTGGGTCAGAATTTTCATCTTCGCCAGGACAAAAGAGTTGGCAAACTCACCGACAAGATAGCCACAGAAGGAGGCAACCAGTAGCCTCGGTGTATAGCCCAAGATACTCTCATAAGCCTCCTGCCACTCCCAGAAGGGAGCCGGGGGCAGAATCTGCCCTACCCAGGCAAAGATAACAAAAACGAGGTTACAAAAGAAGCCTAGCCAGATTACCCTCCTCGCCTGGCGATAACCATAGACCTCAGTGAGGATGTCACCGAAAATATAACTCAGGGGAAAAATGATTATAGCTGCGGGGAGGACGAAGGGACCAAGGCTTATTATCTTAACGGTAATAATATTGGCTGTGATTAGGCAGGTAACAAAGATAGCAGCAATAATCACCAATCGGTGTGAAATCATTGGTTATATCCAGCGCTGGCGACGGAAGAAGTAGAGCATGCCGCCAATAATTGCCAGGCAGATAAGTAATACATAGAGTGCGGAATAGGGAGAATCTTTGAAAGGTCCCAACGGGATGTTCATTCCGAAGATACTGGCGACTACAGTAATAGGTAGGAGGATAGTAGCAATGATAGTTAGCATGCGTATGACCTCATTGGTGCGATTAGTAGCCAGCGAATCGTGAGTATCGTTTAGCCCTTCAATTACCTCTTTATAGTCATCTAGAGCATCCCAAATTTTATCTAGATGGTCAACCATATCGCCGAAATAAACTGACATGTCCATTTTAGTGAACTGGCGAATCTTTGGCTCCAGACTGCTTATAACGGCTCGCATCGGCCAGATGATACGGCGAAAGGAAATGATATCACGCCTGAGTATAGAGATTTCTTTAATTGCCCCGGGCATCTTGTCGGAGAAGATATCGTCCTCAACATCCTCAATATTGCTACCAATTTTACTCAATATAGGCAGGCAGTAGTCAATCAACCTATCAATTATACGATAGAGGAGATAGCCAGAGCCCTGGTTAAAATTCTCCTGCCGTGATTCGTCATCAATCTGACACTCCTTAAAAAGCTTTACCAGTGGCTTAAGCTCCCCCTTATGTAAGGTAATCAGGTAGTTTTCACTAATAAATACAGATACCTGACTGGGTGTAGTTACCCGCGCCTCCTTATTAAAAACAGTGAAGTGAAGGACTATAAACAGATAGTCTTTATATTCGTCTATCTTGGGTCGCTGTATCCGACTGAGACAGTCATCTAAATCCAGATGGTGGAATGGATAATTTTGAGCCAGATATTGTATCTCCCTGTCCGTCGGACCCTCAATATTTACCCAGGTTACATCACCCCAGGTAAGCGACTCTAGATTTAGCTTTTGCTCCTCTTCTCTAATTTCAGAGATAGCCATTACCAATAACCCTTTCATATAGCAGCCATATTTTACCACAATTGTAAATAGAGATACAAAGGTTGACAATCTTATATAAGGTGTTTATAATCCTTATGTTATTGAATATGCACTCTATGGTATCAACGAATAAAGAGCAAGTTTTTAAACAAAAAACCTCTAGTTTATCTATCGTTATCATCGTGGCATTCCAATAACTTACCTCAAGAATACTCTCGAGCCAAACTGAACTTTTATCTAGAAGTTATAAAGTTCTACAGATTTTTTCAGATTGAATTATGAAAGGGGGTGGAGACTGAAACAAAGCTAAAGGCAACATAAGAATGTGATTTTAATCAAGCAAATATATCCAAAAAGGAGAGAACTGAATGGGAAAGGCATATATTCAGGCCGCTATTGATATTAACATCACGTATGATGAAGATAATGGACCTGATAAAGAGGAGCTCCGTAAAAAACTAGAGGAAGCAATTACACATTGGTGTGATAATAAAGAAGGTATGGTTGAGCGTGAGATTGAGGTATATGTTAGAGGAGGGAAAAAATAAATGGCAGAGGTAACTTACAAGCTTACTATCTTTCTAAGGCTTTATTATGAGGCCGATAAAGTACCTAAAGGAGTTGAGCTCCGTGAAGAGCTACTTAAAGAAGCGGAGTCTTGGGCTACTAAACAATGTGGTATCCAGAAATGTATTAAATTCACTACCGCAGTAAATGTTACCTAAATTATTAGGGGATACGAGGAATACAGATTCTTTCCCTCCGTATAAATAAAGGGGTAGGGAATTAACTGATAAGACTACATACCCTACATAACTAAGATAGCTAGAGAAAACTTTAAACTTGAAATTGACCTCCCCTACAGTATTAAGGATATTGCTTATGAGGAATACTGTGGGTAGCCAGACTTATAAAGGTGATACCTAGTTCAAAATTGAGGCAACCCTAGGGGGGAGGGGTTATATCTAGTTTAATCAGCACACTGAGCAAGAAGCACTGAAAACACTTAAGTCCAAGGAATTGTGAGCAAGAAGACCTTGGACTTGTGATAATATACTCCAGGATGAGGTAGTTAAACAAGTCGCTTTAGCCGATGCTTTTATTTAATGAATTGGTATTACCAATAAGGGCGGGCAGAAGAAATATTCTGACCCTTTGTTGAAGTTCATCTGCAAATTGCAACTTGGTGGCGGAAAGAAGGTGGAGTGCATGCCTGAGCTGATACTAGAATCCCTCGTCATAAATTCTATTCAAAACTAGAAAGTGCTAGCTGATACAGAGAGCCTTGAAGCGAATACTTAAGAACCCATCGGTAGTTATATCTAGTTATGTCATATAAGAGCAGGATTCACTCCATAAGGCGAAGCCTAGTTACCGATATTTATAGGGATGTTGACTTGAAATAAATCTCAATTAGGCGGTTTGTACACTGGTCATGCAATAGTGAGCTAGGGGTTATGCCCCCTGTATTAGGAATACCACCTTAGATAGTAGATTTTAAAGTCCTCGACAAACACCTTATGTTCCTACTTAGCAATCAGTAGCCAGATATATGACATTCGTGCCACATCATCAACCCTTTAGGCAATTTACCACAATTGTTGTTAGATAGCATCTAACTTGGTATACTGAACAAGTGTTTAATCCTGCATTATTCTAGGTTAGAAAATGAAGCCAGTGAAACCCCCTTGGACACACAATATTAAGCTTAGAATGAAGAAAGCACTAGGAATGAATATATTCCTATGTGATAGTTGCAAATGGGACTGGCGTGGAGCATGTCACAATCCGGAACGCCCCAATGCCACCTGGTGCCCAGACTATGAAAAACGGGGATAGATAAGGGAAGAGGGCAATAATACATTCCTTCTTATAATCAGATTTCAATCTTTGTTGACAGTCCATATGCCCTGTGATAAAATATTTTAGATAAAGCTGAGTGTATAGACTATGTTAGGTTATGGTATCTGGCAAGGGTTATATTATACGTACTTCACATTTCCGAGGCGCATAAGGTGCGCTTGGGAGGCTCCAATATGAAAATGTAACCATATCTTAAAGTAACAAATTTAATAAGAACCCTCCCAAGCGGGAGGGTTCTTTTGGGTTATTAGAAAGATATTACACCGAAAACGATAGCGCTTAGGTTTTATGAAATTTATAAATATTAGGAGGGGAAAATGATAATAATGGAATCTAATGCAACGCAGGAACAAATAGACCAGATAATAAGAGAAATAAAGAGATACGGACTAAAAGCTGATGTTTCCAAAGGAGCATACAGGACCATAATTGGGCTAGTCGGAGATGAGAGCAAAATACCATTTACTCATTTTACTGCTCTCCCTGGAGTAAAAGAGGCGATAAGGATTGAAACCCCCTATAAACTGATCAGCAAGGAATATAGTAAATTCTTTGAAAGGACAACCAACCGCATGGTAGTCAAAGCCGGAGGTATTGAGATAGGCAGTGATGAGCTAACATTCATAGCTGGACCTTGTGCCGTAGAGACTAAAGAACAGCTATTCAGAATTGCTGAAGGAATAAAGAAGGCTGGCGCTCATATTCTGAGAGGTGGCGTCTTTAAGCCCAGAAGCTCTGTTCACTCCTTCCAAGGGCTGGGAGCTGAAGGCCGGGAAGAAGCAGAGGAAGCTTTAAGATGGCTATATGACGCCGGAAAAGAGTTTGAAATGCCAGTGGTAACCGAGATAAGGGGAGAAACACAGGTCGACTTAGTGGCAGAGTATGTTGATATACTCCAAATAGGAGCCAGAAATATGTATAATCAAGACCTCCTTACCAAGGTGGCAAAGAAAAATAAACCTGTTTTGCTCAAAAGGCATTTCGGCGCTGGCATTGAGGAATTCTTGTCCTTTGCTGAATATATTGCTGCTGAGGGTAATAAGGATATAATTTTGTGCGAAAGAGGAATAATACCTATAGGTAAAGGTAAAGAGTATACCAGATATACCCTTGACCTGTCTGCTATCCCGGTGATTCAGAAGGAAACTTACTTACCGGTCATTGTTGACCCCAGTCATGCCACAGGTCGTAGAGACCTCATCTTCAATATGAGTTGCGCTGCTGTAGCTTCCGGAGCCAA
>JAIWFK010000016.1:6363-10922 GCA_048631695.1 Calditrichales bacterium | reverse complement strand
CCCCGCTTGCTTAAGCAAGGCTGAAGCCAGAATAAGATACTCATCTCCAGTATCCACTACTGCATATTCAGCATCAGTAGCTACGGCTAGGGCAGTATTGCTCAGCAGAGTCCACGGGGTAGTCGTCCATGCCAAGAAATAGGCTGGCTTATCTGAGAAGAGCTTAAGAAGTCTGTCTCGCAACTCAGAGCCTTCCAGTGATGATGGGACAAGTTTGAACTTTATGTAAACCGATGGGTCTTCAACATCATCCTGATAGCCAAGAGCTACCTCGTGGGAGCTTAATGAGGTACCGCAGCGGGGGCAGTGAGGGGTAACCTTGTAACCCTGATAGACCAAACCCTTGTCCCACATCTGCTTTATCGCCCACCAGCAGGTCTCAATGTAACTATTGTCCATTGTAATATAAGGGTGTTTTAGGTCAACCCAGAAGCCGATGCGCTCCGTCATTGCCTCCCATTTCCTGAGATAACCCAAGACGCTCTCCCGGCAGCGGGCATTAAATTGGTCAATACCAAACTTCTCAATATCGGCTTTACTAGAAAGCCCGAGTTCCCTTTCTACCTCTAACTCCACTGGCAATCCGTGTGTATCCCAACCGGCAATGCGTGGGGTATAATAGCCCTTCATCGCCTTATAGCGCGGTATAACATCCTTAAATACGCGAGACAGCACATGATGAATACCTGGGCTACCATTAGCTGTGGGTGGTCCCTCGTATAATACAAAACGAGGAGCATCCTGACGACTTTCTATGCTGCACTCAAAGACATTTTTCTGTTTCCACAAGCTGAGTATGTTTTCCTCAACCTGTGGAAAATTTACCTTACTACTCACTGGACGAAACACAACCAGAACCCCCTCTAACTAAAATTCCGCCCTGCACGGACGGAGTCTTAAACATAATTCAATCTAGGCTACTTCTCTTTGGGTTGAATAACTACCCGACGAGCTTCACCCTCACCAACACTCTGAGTGATAATATCAGAGTGGTCAGCTAAAGCAAGGTGGATGATACGCCTCTCATAAGCCGGCATAGGTTCAAGTGTAAAGGCTACTTCCCTATCCTTCACCTGCTCCGCTATACGCCAAGCTAGAGTTCTCAATGCTTCATCGCGACGATGCTTATACCCTTCAACATCAATAATTATGGGCACCCGGACCTTCATCTGATGAGCTATAATAAGCCTAACAATATATTGCAGGCAAGAAAGGGTCTGCCCTCGCCGCCCAATTAAGATGCCCAAGTCCTCACCTTTTATATCAAAAGCAATCGGAGCGGCAGCTTCCTCTTGCTCCTCTCCAGAAGGTCCAACCTGAGGCACTATAGAAGCACTCACCCCTATTACTGTAAGCAGCGTCTCCAACACGCTCCTAGCTGCCTCAGCTATATCGTCTGCTTTCTTGGGCGTCACTCTAATCCTAGCCTCTTCACCCCCCAGACCCAAGATGCCAACTCTACCTTCTTTTAGGACGGTTACTTCTACTTCTTCCAGGCTGACGCCTAATTTCTTTAAGGCGTTCTGAATAGCCTCGTCCACGGTCTTGGCGCTTATCTCCAGACTTTCCATCATCTAATCCTTCTTCCCCAGAAGTGGGTGCAACAATATCAGCACCAGTATCATCTTGCTCTGAAGTTCTTTCCTCCACCTGGGCAATTCGTTTCTTATATTTTTGATCCCTGCCAGCTTGCTTGGTAGTACTTACTTTTACTAAGCCGCCCCACCCGGTAACAAAATACTGAATAACAATTCTAATGACACTTGAAGTCACCCAGAAAAGAGCTAGACCACTGGGGAATGATAGAGTAATAAAGGCAAACATCATCGGCATCATCCACAGCATCATCCGGCTCTGAGTCTGCTGTTTGGGGTCAGCAGTGGTCGGCGTTACCATCTTTTGCTGAACCCACATTGTAGCCCCAACCAGGAGTGGTAACACCATATAGCTATCAGGTATAGCTAGGTTTAACCACAGGAAATGATTCCCCAATGGCAACATAGAATATACTAATGGCCAGGAATAAAGATACTGAGATAGACCCAGTAAATCCTCAGGGGTTACCGCTAGAAGCCGTATAATTGACTGGTAGAGCGCTATCCAGATGGGCATCTGAACTAGCATAGGTACCACACAACCGGCAGGACTTATCCCAGATTCCTTATACAGCCTCATCTGTTCTTTGCCCAGTTTTCCCTTATCCTTGGCATACTTCTTCTGAAGCTCAGCAAGCTTTGGCTGAAGTTCCTGCATTGCCTTTGACGCCCGAATCTGCTTTAAGGTAAGCGGCAGCATACAACCGTTAACAACGATAGTCAGGGCAATAATAGCCAGCCCAAAGATACTAAATAGATAATGAGACATCACAATGAGGACATTCATCACCGGCTGCAAGATGATTAAATTCCAAATTTCGCCTATACCCAAAGAAATCTACCTCACTTATTTAATAGGATATAACTGCCTCATTGCTCCTGTCTGTGCCTCCACCTCATAAAGAATACCTTCCTGAGTATGAACATAAACAAACCCCTCGCTAGCGCAAAGAGGAGCATATACCTTTTGTTCTAGATTGGTTAATTCACTCTCTTGATTACTACTAGAATCTATAGCCCATACCTGACCATCTTCCGAAGCAATAATAATCGAGCCATCAATTAAAACCGGCCACGAGGAAATTGTGCTTTCAAGGTCAATGGCGTCTACTATCTCGTTACCAGTTTCAGCGTTCAGGATATAAACCTTCCCATCAAGATTTCCGGCATAGATAGTATTGTCATAAACAACCGGCTTTGCCCAGAACCAGTTTTCAGGCTTGTTGTTAACCTCATCCCCCACCGGGAACTGCCAAATTTGCTTGCCATCTGTAGCATTTACAGCATAAAAATGCCTATCAAAGGAACCAATATAAACCGTGTTATTATGGACCACGGGGGTAGAGACGATAGCCCCTCCGGTATCAAACTCCCACTTTTTGCTGCCATCGGTGGCACTAAGGGCGTAGAGTTTATCATCAAAGGAAGTAATAAATAGCGTATCGCCATCGATGGCTGGCGTTGACCAAATTTTATCCCCGGTTTGAAATTCCCACTTCTTATCACCAGTAGCCGCATCCAAGGCAAAAAGCTTCCCACCAGAACAACCAAAATAGACTTTGCCCTGAGATACGATAAGCCCACCAACAATAGGTTGGAGATTGCCCTCGCGGGGATATACCCACCTCAATGCGCCTGAATTAGAAGTAATAGCATAAATTTTACCGTTATAGCCGCCAACATAAACAAATTCCCCTTCAACGGCTGGAGTGCCATAGATGGCTACTGTCGTAGACGCTGGCGCACAGCCGAAGCCACCAGCAGATTGTCCTGATGTCTCTATAGGAAACTCCCACAGATAACTACCCTCTGATATATCAACCGCGACAACCTCACCCTCAATAGAGCCCAAAAATAGAGTCCCATCATCTACTATCCCCCCTGACCACCCCCTGGGTATAGCGCCGGTTCCAACACAACCGAAAACACCTAACCCACCTACCAGAAGTATAACCGTAAACAGTAATACCTTGCCTAACAATATTCTATTACACTTAATCTTCATTTACTTCCTATAAAAAGTGCTAGTTATCATGGCACAGGGTCATAACCACCGGGATGGAAGGGGTGGCAACGGGATATTCGCTTTACTCCCAACCATATTCCTTTCCAGAAACCATATCTTGAGACAGCTTCATAGGTATATTGAGAGCAAGTTGGGGTGAAGCGGCAGGATGATGGCATAACCTGCGACAGGGTCAACTGATAGAGTCTAATTAGCTTCAACGCAAATCCCTTCATACTCCTCCACCAATAAATGAGCTTGGGATAATAAACCATCAACCGATTTCTCTAGAACAGTATAATTTGCATTAGCTGCCTCAGAACGGGCAATGAATATAATGTCCCATCCTGGCTTAAGTGGTGTTAATCGTAAGATTTCACGAAGCAAACGCTTCACCCTATTTCTAGTTACTGCCTTACCTACTCGTTTGCTAACCGAGAAGCCACACCGAGACAAGGTAAGCCCGTTAGGTAAAGCCTTCATCACTACTAAGCTATTCGCCCATGAGCTACCTTTAGTGTAAACTAGTGCATACTGGTCTGATTTAGTAAGATACTCTTCTCGGTGCATTATTCTTGCTCTTAATTAGTTTACTAATAAAAGGGCAATTTATCAAGTAAAAAGAAGAGACGAATTACAAAGAGAGGTGAGGTTGATTCAGAAATAAGCCATTGCTGGGTTAACAAATAACCTCAACAACGATGCTGCTTCTTATGTCATACTACAGTCAATTTCTTACGTCCCTTGAGTCGCCTTGCTCTTAAGACAGCTCGCCCACTCCGGGTGCTCATTCTCGCCCGAAATCCATGCTCTCGCTTTCTTGGAATCCTCTTCGGCTGATAAGTCCTTTTTGGCATCCTAACTCCTTAATCGAAGCAATTATGCTCCGTCATCTCTCACTGGCTAGCCCATAGGATTATTTACTATAAAAGATCGAAGAGGCGAAGACTCGGAGAGGG
>JAIWFK010000016.1:0-6353 GCA_048631695.1 Calditrichales bacterium | reverse complement strand
CCTCTTAAGTATTAATCTATGCCACTCACCTAGTTTTTTAGTGCTATCTCACCTTTTTCCTAATTATTTAACATTTGCGTAACTGATGAAGAAGGTCAGAGCATAGGCTATCCCTTATAGTAGATAAAGGTTTACTAGATAGGTTAGTATGCAGGGGAGTGATAGAGATATTACCTTGCTCAATTGCCCATATATCTGTTTTCTCATTCGTATTTTTATTTGTTTTGTTACGGATTAGCCAGTAGTATCTACGTCTGCCATCGTGCTTCTCCTCAACTGAGTTAGTGTGACTTTCACTGGCTACATTAGTAATCTTTATCCCTCTGATTTCATCCAGAGATAAACTAGGCAGGTTTATATTAAGGAAAACATTGGTAGGCAGGGCACCAGATTCAATCTTTTTAGCTACCAATGCAGCTAATTTAGCGGCATTATCAAAGTGGAAGTTGTCCACGGCATCTACTGAGATAGCAAGGGCTGGAAAACCACGCAGATAACCCTGTAGAGCAGCCCCCACTGTTCCTGAGATAAAAACATCGTCACCCAGATTTACTCCATGGTTTATGCCTGAAATGACTAAATCTATCCTGTTTCTAACCAGCTCACCCAAACCCAGAATAACACTATCAGCCGGAGTGCCCTCTACCGAGTATGTTTCCACCTCTGACACCATAGGTATCACTTTTTGTGCTCTTAGCGGTCTGTACAGGGTAACTGCAGTGCCTATAGCACTCTGCTCTCTATCTGGGGCAACGACTACTAACTGAGCAATATTCTTTAGCTCCTTGACTAGTATCCACAGTCCTTGGGCAAATATACCATCATCATTAGTTACTAATATTCTCATATAGAATCTCTTTGTTTCAGCTATACAGTTTATCATGTGGAGATAATAATGGCAACTAAGGTTGGGGCTTGCTGAGCACATAAGTTTGTGATAATATTCGGGTTTATATAACGCTCTTTAATAAACGCTTTAAGTAATTCTACACTCGGACTCTTAATGAAGAGATGATTCCAAGTCGAGGTCGCCCAGTGGAAACAATAAATATGGCCGGAAGTCCTAAAAAGGAATGAGCAAATCCTAGCTCAGATTTAAAGTATACTGGTATATGGTGTTGAAGATATATTCAGGATAGGGTAAGATTTGCAGGCAGAGATGAGCGAGATAATTATAACAATAAACGGTTCCCAACTGAGCGGTAGCGAAGGGATGACCATTCTTGAGGTCGCTCAAGACAACGGTATAGATATTCCTACCCTATGTTATAAAGAGGAGCTAAAACCTATAGGAGCTTGCCGTATCTGCGTAGTTGAAGTGGAAGGCTCCAGAACCCTAGTTGGTTCTTGCCATACTCCAATTACTCAAGGCATGGTTATCTATACCCATTCCTCTAAGGTTTTAGAAACTCGTAAAACGATAGTAGAGCTCTTACTGGCTAGCCACCCAGATTCCTGTATAATTTGTGACAAAGGTAATAGGTGCGAGTTACGTAAGATCGCTGCCGACCTGGAAATAGGGCTCTCCCCATTTAAGATGAGGAAACGTTATTATCCTATAGAGGATGTAAGTCCCTACATTGTCCGTGACCTATCGAAGTGCATTTTATGTCGGCGATGTGTAAGGTCATGTATTGAGATAGCCGAGAAGAATGTATTCGCCGTAGCTTATCGAGGTTTTAAGTCCAAGATTGTAGTCGATTTCGATGAGCCAATAAATAAGGAGGTTTGCCGAGATTGCGACGTCTGTACCTCCTTTTGTCCAACCGGGGCGTTGAGTAAGCCAACAGAGGTGGGACAAGAGAAGGAAGGAAAGGCTTTGTTCATAAGCGGCTAAGCATTTAGTTGCCAGAGAAAGATAATGAATAAAGGACAGGAAGAGCTCCTAATACTGCTGCAAAAGGCACAAAGCAAATTTGGTTATTTGTCTGAAGAATCAGTGGCTGGACTAGCTAAATCCCTAGCGCTCTCCATGAGTGATGTATACGGAGTAGCCACCTTTTACTCTTTTCTATCCACCAAACCATTGGGCAGGAACGTAATTAGAATTTGTAAAAGCATGTCCTGTTATCTCAAGAATTGCCAGACCATAATTAACACCGTGGAAAAGGAAATTGGGATAAAACCTGGTGAAACCACCACCGATGGAAAATTCTCCTTCCAGTTGACTAACTGCATCGGTGCTTGTGATAAAGCCCCAGCAATGATGATTAATAGTAATGTTTATGACGATTTGACGCCGAGGAAAGTATCACGAATTTTAAAGGCGTACAAATAAAGTCACAGCTACGCCTTGGCAAGGAGACTATCAAGTGCCACAGAAGCTTATAGTGTTAAGGAATTGCGGGATTATCAACCCTATGGACATAACTACCTACTTAGATAGGGATGGTTTTAAAGCTTTGAAAAAAGCCTTTGATGAGCTAACTTGTGAACAGGTAATAGAGGAAATAAAGACATCGGGGCTACGTGGTCGGGGTGGGGCTGGATTTCCCTGTGGATTGAAATGGGAATTGGCTAGAAAAGCCCAAGGGGATGAGAAATATGTTATTTGTAATGCGGATGAGGGTGAGGTGGGAACATTTAAGGATAGATATATTTTAGAAAGAGACCCTTTCACTCTTATTGAAGCTATGGCTATTGCTGGCTATGCCATTGGAGCAAAGAAGGGCTATATTTATCTGCGTGCCGAATACCACCACCTTAATTCATTAACCAATGCTATTGAGCAAACCAGAGAGAGAGGGTTTTTAGAACACTTTGATATTGATATTCGTGAGGGTGCCGGCTCCTATGTATGTGGTGAGGAGACGGCACTAATGGATTCTATTGAGGGTAAGAGAGGGGAAGCTCGCTATAAACCTCCGTTCCCACCTTCAAGAGGTTTGTGGGAAAAGCCAACCATTATCAATAATGTAGAAACCCTGATGAACATACCTCAAATCATCCTTAATGGAGCCCACTGGTTCAATCAAATAGGAACAGACCAGAGCAAGGGTACCAAGGTCTTCTCGGTGAGTGGAGATGTGAAAAAACCCGGTGTATATGAATTAGAGCTGGGAAGTCGGCTTAAGGAGTTGGTCGAGGATTTAGCACTGGCAGAAAAGGTTAAGATGGTTCAGGTGGGTGGCGCCACAGGAAAAATTATACCTTATGAGATGATAGATACGCCTCTTGCTTTTGAAAGCGTTCTTGGAGCGGGAGCCGTCACTGTATTTGATGAAACTAGGGACATAATAGATGTTGTGTATAGAAGTATGGAGTTTCTAGCTGAAGAAAGTTGTGGCAAATGTGCTCCTTGCCGGGAAGGAACTGAAGTAATGTTAGGAATCTTGGATAGATTCTCTCGGGGCGAGGGGTTAGAGGAGGATGTTGAAGTTTTACAGAAGTTAGCCAGCGCCATGATGCTTTCCTCCTTATGTGGTCTAGGGCAAGCGGCTCCTATTCCGGTAATAGATAGTTTGCAGCATTTTAGAGGTACCTATGAAAACCGAATCCAGAAAAACTAAGGTTGAGCATTATGAAAACAATTACTGAGCAAAAACCGCTAGAAGAGGTTATGCAATCCCTAGAGAAATGCGAGAGGGTATATCTTATAGGGTGTGGTACCTGTGCCACCATGCTACATACGGGAGGAAAATCTGAGGTTCTGGCGATGAAGGACAAGCTTGAAGAAGCCGATAAGAAAGTTACCGGATGGATGGTAATTCCTACGACTTGTGACGAACTTACCAGAGAGGCGTTAGTCGAGAATGCCAAGGATGTTGAAGCCGCTGATTGTGTTCTGGTGATGGCTTGCTCCTTCGGAGTGCAGACGGTTACTCTTTATCTCGATAAGCCTGTCTATCCAGCATTGAACACACTATTCATAGGCAAGGAGGAGAGCCCCGGCTGCTTTACAGAAGTCTGCATGCAGTGTGGAAGCTGTGTTTTGGCACAGACAGCAGGGATATGTCCCCTAGTCAGATGTCCTAAAAGCCTGCTTAATGGACCCTGTGGCGGTTCCGAAGGGGGCAAGTGTGAAATATCGCCAGATACAGATTGTGCTTGGCAAAAGATCTATGACCGTCTGACTGCCCTAGGTCAGTTAGACAAATTAGAGGAAATCCAGCCCATACAAGACTGGAGCACCACCTATGCCGGGGGACCACGAGAGATTATTATAAGGTGATAAGGGGGATTGTTTAGGGAAGACGAGTATCGACACAAAATATTTTTTTAACAGCAACAGAACTGGGGCCCAGCCAGGTAGTAGATGAAGTGCTTTACTCTACGGTAGAAGCTACCCACAAGGTTAGGTGCCAAAGACTACTCGCTGATGCTTTTTACAGCCGACAAGAAGCAGCTAGTACACAACATCAGCTACGGATTAAGCAATTGGGTGGTTCGTGTAATTTTTACATATTGACCGATATTAACTTTCCCCTCATGTGTTGGCAAGCTGGTTACATTCCTTCCTTGACAACGTTTGATTTGTGCAGTATTTTATTGGTATGGAAGAGGAGCCAGGGATGAGCGAGAAGGAGACAGCGAACCAACGAGTCGTGGGAAATACAGATACGGACATAACCTTGTATGATATATTAAATGGCATAGAAGACCCGATTTTAGTCATCGATAGTGATTACCGGGTCAGGTTCGCTAATTCAGCGGCTGGGAGCACATTTCGGAAGAGAGCTGGGTCGCTTGTCGGCAGGCTTTGCTATAAAGTGTTATTTGACAGAGACATTCCGTGCAGTAAACCTCTATGGGACTGCCCACTCAGAAAAGTGCTAAAAAGCGGCAGTACGACAATCGTTATTCATCATATCCGTATCCACGAAACTGATAAGTATATCAAGATCACTGCGTACCCTCTTCGGGATAGCTATGGCAACCCCAATGCGATGGTCGAACTGAGGAGAGACGTTACCGCAGAAAAGGAGCTGGAACAGGCTTCTACGGAGATAATCAAGCTAGAAGAGGAAAGGAGTCGCTTCCTCCATTTCCTAGCTATAGCGGCTCACGACCTGAAAGCCCCCCTTACTGCTATTCAAGGTTTCTTATGGGTTATGTTAGGCGGATTTTCTGGTGAACTCAATCAGAAGCAAAGACACATGATAGAAAGGAGTAGTAAGCGGATTAGTGAACTCATGGAATTAATTAGCGACCTTCTAGACATCCCCCGCATTGAAGTGGGAGAAATTGTCAACGAGCTTGGTGACGTCTCTTTGCATCAAGTGGTTAAACGTTCACTCGACGACGTGCATAACCTGGCCAAGCAAAAGGAGGTAAAGCTAAAAGCAAAGCTACCTCAGAGCCTCTCTGCAATTCATGGTTCATTCCCTCGCCTCCAACAGGTGACAACCGAACTTCTGACTAATGCTATTAAATTTTCGCCTGAGGGCTTGGTAACTATCATGGTAATTGAGGAAGACAGCGATATCCGGGTTGAGGTTATGGACACTGGAATTGGTATCCCCCATGAGGAGCTACACCGGGTCTTCGATGAGTTCTTTCGGGCCAGCAATGTAGATACGAGAGGGACTGGTTTGGGACTATCCATAGTCAAGAGAACTGTGGAGACTCATGGTGGCAGGATATGGGTTGAAAGCCCTTGCCCTGAAAGCAACCACGGGAGCAAATTTACCTTTACCCTGCCTAAGAAGAGTAAAACATAAGGAGGCAACGGTGATGAAGGCGGGAACAAATCTGGAGAAGGTATTAGATAGCGGTATGTTTGCTGTCACCGCTGAGGCAGGTCCGCCTAAGGGCACTGGTGTCGCAGTAATACAGAGAAAGGGTGAGCTGCTCCGCCACTGCTGCGATGCCATCAATGTTACCGATAATCAAACTGCCATTGTGCGTATGTCCAGCTTGGCTGGCTGCGTGCTTTTAAAGCAAGTGGGTGTTGACCCAGTCTTGCAAATAGTCTGCCGAGACAGGAATCGACTTGCTATTCAGAGCGATGTACTGGGTGCTGTAGCTCTAGGCATCGGCAATATCCTCTGTATTTCTGGTGACCATCAGAAGTCTGGTAACCACCCTACCGCCAGGAATGTCTTTGATATTGACTCCATGCATTTGATTCAAACCCTGAAAATGATGCGAGATGAGAAGAAATTCCTTTGCGGTGAAGATATTTCGGGAGAGGTCCCCTTATTCATTGGGGCAGCAGCCAATCCTTACGCCGACCCCTTTGAGTTCCGCGTGACGAGACTGGCTAAGAAGGTAAAAGCCGGAGCTGACTTTATTCAAACCCAGGCAGTCTATGATGTAGCCAAGTTTGCTAAATGGATGGAGATGGTTACCGATAGAGGTTTGGATAAGCAGGTACATATTCTGGCAGGGGTAATACCCATGAAGTCAGTAGG
>JAIWFK010000015.1:0-10980 GCA_048631695.1 Calditrichales bacterium | reverse complement strand
ACATTACCGCACAGTCGCCTAGCTTAACCCCCCCCTGACTTACCAGGTGCTCTACTTCATTAACCACAAACTGGGCTTCTTCCTGCTCACTATATGTTTCAACTACTGTGATTATTTCACCCAACTCATTATCTGTCCATAAATCCTTGGGCTTGCGTTGCTGATTGGCTGAGATTATATGAGACGCCGTTTCCAGAATCATCTTGGTTGAGCGATAGTTCTGCTCCAGCAACACTACCTTAGCCTCGGGATAATCCTTCTCAAAGCTGAGGATATTACGCAGGTCGGCAAACCGCCACGAGTAGATTGACTGGTCGGGGTCGCCAACGACACATATATTACGATACTTGCCCGATAATTGCTTTATTAGTTCATACTGAACCAAGTTAGTGTCCTGAAACTCGTCTACTTGGACATGCAAATATCTCTCTTGGTATCTAGACAAAATATCGGGTCTGCTTCTGAATAGATGCACTACCTTCATTAACAAATCGTCAAAGTCCAGAGCATTACTTTCACCCAGTAGCTGCTGATAGCGCTCATAAACCCGCTCTACCACTTCATCAAAATAGCTATGACTATGCTGAATATAATCTTGTGGAGTTAACAGGCGGCTCTTAGCCGCAGTAATGGCTGAGGCTATAGCCTGAGGGGCATATTGCTTAGGGTCAAGCCCTACTTCCTGGATGCCCCGCTTTATCAGGCTGGTCTGGTCTTCCTTATCATAAATGACAAAGTGGGAGTCAACACTTATGGCATTACCATCCATACGCAGGATACGAGCGCCAATGGCATGAAAGGTGCCTAGAGTTAGCTCTGTTACTGAGCCTCTGACCAGCCGGTGAAGCCTTTCCTCCATTTCCCTGGCGGCTTTATTGGTAAAGGTAACTGCCATAATACGGCGAGGGTTAACTCCACAAACTTTAATAAGGTAAGCCACCCGATGAGCAATAACCCTGGTCTTGCCGCTACCCGGACCGGCCAAAATCAGCACGGGACCGCCAATTGCCTCTACCGCTTCCCTCTGCGCTGGATTAAGCTCACCCAGAATATCCATTTATAGCCATTATAACACTGGCACGGAGTAGTTGAAAGGAACATTATGTCAATTTGCATTCCTTGGAGCCAGCTGATGAGCCTGGCTCTCAATCTTTAGCTCATAGCTTCTTGAAATATTGTGTAATCCTTACTTGACATAGATTAAAAAGTTGCATGTAATGAAGCTATTAAACTTGGAAGGAGATTACAATAAAACCAGAGGAGATTTTTAAAAAGAAAGAGAGGAGAATAACCTGACCCCGATACAAATAAATGCAATCCAGTTTCTTAAAAGATGTAGTGGAGAAGTTTTTCCTTACACAGACCACAAGATGTATGAAGAGTTAAACAACCTGAAACCTACTGCCATAGACTAGTCACTATTGGGTACTTATAATTATAAAGGCCTTCTAGTTAAATACAAAGTGAAAAGCTCTATTGAAAAGAGGCACAAAACATACTATGGTTTTCTTGAAGATATTAAGATGCTTGATGAAGAAGATAAAAAGTATAATAAATGCAATTTAATTGAGAAGTCCAACTATTATAGCTTAGCTACCATATATGCAAAGAGATTGGTTATATATAATGGACTCTTTAACCACTGGTGAATTATCTTGTCTAACCGCCCAAACCGAGACCTTGATATAAAGCTTGAAAATCGAAGTGCTGCTCCATAATTTCAGTAATCTTCGGCAGCTTCTTCACCTGATTGAATCTGGTCTTACCCAGAGTATCCTCTACACTTGCCACTATGCCAACAGGATCTTCTTTAGCTATAACAATAGGAATCCCCTTGGCTTCCGCACTATAGGAAACAGCCGGGACTGGCGCCGTATTGCCACTAAGAACAAGGCACCTCATTGAGGTCTCTAGAGCTGCTAGTTGCATATCTGGGCGTTCACTCCTGACTACTACCGCCTTATTGGCTTTACGACCAAAGTATTCCGGACCATGGTCAACACACATTGCTCCCAGCATAAAGTTTTCCACCAACTCTTCTGATCTCTCACTAGAGTTCAGGATTTCTCCTTGAATATTCTCAGCCAGCTCACCCACAGTAAGAGCGCTTAAAGCTCTTTCTTCGGGAAGCACCCCTAAAATATTTACTCCTGTCTCACTAAACTGAGCGGACAACTCATTGCGCACATACTCCAGCCGGCTTCTCGGTACCTTATTTAGAACGACACCTAATAAATGCTCTCCAAAATCCTTATAGCCATTTTTGACCTTTGGCAAGTCTTTAGAATAACCTTCCACAATAATCACACTGGCATCCAATGCTTCTGCTATTTGATAAGAAGCTTGGCTCTGCTCACTAATGCCCTCAACAATAACTACATCTTTACCCTGAGAAACCTTGGCGTAGGCTTCTTTAATATTATTAACCAACTTATCCTGGTCAGTAATAACCGGGCAAAGGTAATCTACCGGTTCCTCTAGGTTAAAAATGTGTTTAATAAATACGGCATCGCTGTTAGCGTCTTCTATTAACACCTTTTCGGAATCAGCGATAATCGGTTTAAAATAACCTACTTTCTTGCCATCCCTTAGCAATTGTTTACCTATACCAGCACAAATTGCTGTCTTACCCGCTTTTTCCGAAGAGATTATATACAAAGTAACCAAATTACACCTCCAATTACAATTTTGAAGATTCAATCACGGTTGTTATTATAACTTCTTATAGCTCATTAGTAAAGATAATATACTCATCACCCTTTAAATTTCTATGGTCACAATAGAGGCTATCCATATGCTAGCTAGAAGCCATTAGCATGATTGCACTAGTAGAAGAACTAATCCCGTACATAACATAAGCATACTAACTGCGAGCAATATGTATAGTACACGAAGGCCACGCTCATTTTTCCCTCCACCCACCGGTACATCTCCCGGGCTCTCATCCTGCGGAATAGCCTCAGGGGCGAGCTCGCCATGTTTTATCCACTGCTCATAGAGTTTTTCTTCCCCTTTTTTACGACTAAATTTCATTTTATTATGCCTCTTGGCTTTAACGTAAATAGTCTAGGATATCTAATTAATTATAGGACAACCTCGGCTCTGATGCAATAAAGATCAAGGTAGAGTGCTCTGTGTCACCAACCAGTTATTCTACCACGTATGACATATAATTTCTAATGTCGCCATTCCAGAGTTTATACCCTAGGCTGCCGATCCTAGACTAGTTAGAGTCTGTTCCTCAGAGCACTAGTTTCACAATGCTTCCCCACAAATGTTTTAAATCCCTCAAGTATCAACCTTTCTGGCATTTCATTTCCTCCTTCCGTTTTATTTTTGCCTAGAATGCCGGTAACTAAATAAAAAGTCAAACCGACCTTGGAAGCATTAGTTGCTGAAAGGGATTGACTACTAAAACAAGGAGGGGTAGGATATGGTTAGTGACAAAAAGAGTACTGGGAGTTTTTCATAAGGGGGTTTTCTATGAATTGGCTAGGTACTACCATGTGTAGAAATACAGAATTCCACTGGGGAGAACGGACTTATGTTATGGGAATTATTAACCTGTCCCCAGACTCCTTCTCAGGCGATGGAATTTTAGATATTGAAGCGGCGGTGGCACTGGCACGCCGCTTGGTGAGTGAGGGTGCCGATATTCTAGATATTGGAGGTGAATCCACACGTCCTGGCTCATCCCCAATCTCAATTGACGATGAAATCAAGCGGGTAGTTCCAGTTTTAGAACGGCTGGCTTCCGAGGTGCCTGTTCCCTTGAGTATTGATACCTATAAGTCGGAGGTGGCATATCCAGCACTAAAGGCTGGTGCAACAATGATAAACGACCAGTGGGGCTTAAAACGAGACAAGCGGCTAGCTACATTAGCTGCCCAATGGGGCGTTCCTCTTGTTTTGATGAGTAACCAGCGGGACAAGGGAGGTTATGACGCTGGTGTTCAGCGTGATACGGCATACTATAAGGATCTAATGGCTGAGGTGAGTTCATCCCTTCGGATAGGCCTGGAGCTGGTTCAAAGACTGGGCATTCCCGAGGAGAATGTTATCATAGACCCTGGAATTGGATTTGGTAAAACCTGGCAGCAAGACTTAGAAATCATTCGCCGATTGGAAGAACTGAAATTATTAGGAAAACCTATTCTGATTGGGCCCTCGCGTAAGTCTTTTATCAAGATGGTGCTAAACCTCCCGATTAACGAACGTTTAGAGGGTACCGCCGCTGCAGTTGCTATTGGCATCGCCAATGGTGCCGATATAGTGCGGGTGCATGATGTTCAACAGATGGTAAGAGTTTGCCGAATGACTGATGCTATCGTTCGCCCATCCTAACTATTTCCTTGTATGCCACCATAAGTCTTTTAGTAAGAGATGCTGGTCTGCCGGAACCAATAGGTTTCCCCTCTATCTCAGTAAGAGGCATAACCTCAATAAGTGAGTTGGTAAGGAAAGCTTCCTGGGCATGAAAAAGCTCATCCAGCCTTATATCTTGCTCAAGGGTGTTAATACCTAGCTGGGAAGCTAATTCCAGAATCGTCTCCCTGGTAATGCCGGGAAGAATACCACTCTCCTGTCCTGGCGTCCTCAGTATACCATCAGTTACCAGAAAGATATTACTCATACTAGCCTCAGCCAGAAGCCCTTTCTCGTTGAGGCAAAGAGCTTCGTCAACTCCAGCCGCTCTGGCCTCCTGCCTGGCTAGAATACTCTCCAAGTAATTAGTTGACTTGAGCCTGGAGAGAGGTGATTGACTATTGCGGCGAATAGATGAAACAACTGCTCTAAACCCTTTTTCGTAAACCTCTTCGGGGTAAGGCTCGTAGTGTCCAGCTAATATCAGCACCGTAGGCTCACTACATGTGCCGGGGTCAGGGGTCATCCCTCCCTCACCTATAGAAACAGTGATACGGATACGGGCGTCACTAAGCCTATTAGCCAGGATAGTATTCATCACCGCACTTTTTATATTCACAGCCCCGATTGGTAATCCCAGTATTTCAGCAGAGTGTGCTAGCCGATTTAAATGTCTATCCAAACGAAATACTTGACCTCCATAGGCACGCATAGTTTCAAAGAGACCAAATCCGTAGAGAAAACCGTAGTCCAGAGCCGATATACTAGCTTGACTACGGGGTATTAAGGAACCATTTAGGTAAACAATTTCGCTCATAAGCCTACTCCTCAGGCCACCTTGGCTGTAAAAAGTTTAGGAAATTCCTTAGCACATCGTGACCTACATCGGTCATTATTGACTCAGGGTGGAATTGCACCCCCTCGACAACATAGTCCTTGTGCCGTATACCCATAACCACACCGTCGCTAGTGGTGGCCGTCAATTCCAGTTCCGAAGGACAGGTGTCCCATTTTACTACCAAAGAGTGGTATCGTCCCCCCTCAAAGGGGTTCGTCAGGTTTTTATAGATAGTCCTGCCATCATGATAAACGAGGGAACTCTTGCCATGCGTAGGAACATTAGCACAAGCAATTTGTCTACCATAGACATAACCTATACACTGGTGCCCCAGACAGACACCAAGAATAGGAATTCTACCGGTAAAGTAGCGAATAACATCATTAGAGATACCCGCCTCAAGCGGCGTACGAGGTCCCGGAGAGATGATAATGTGGGATGGACTCAAGCTCTCAATTTCCGCTAGGCTTACCTGGTCGTTGCGATAAACTACCGGTTCCCATCCCAGTTCACCCAGGTACTGGGCAAGGTTATAAACAAAGGAATCGTAGTTATCAATTACTATAACCATATCTACCTTTCATGAGTTGCTGCCATACTGAGGGCATCTATTAGTGCCCTTCCCTTATGTAGTGTTTCCTGATACTCATCCTCAGGGTTAGAATCATAGACAACGGCACCACCCACTTGAAAATAAGCCTTACTTCCTTTGACTAGAAAAGTACGGATAACAATGTTAAGGTCAGCGTCACCGTTAAAGCTTAAATATCCGATATTTCCAGTATATACACTCCTCCTGGTAGGCTCTAATTCATCTATAATCTCCATAGCGCGCACCTTAGGGGCTCCAGTTATAGAACCGCCAGGAAAGGTAGCCTTGAGTAAATCAATACAATTCTTGCCCTCTCTGAGCTTTCCCTCCACTGTAGAGGTAAGGTGAAATACGGTAGGAAACACCTCCAGTATAGCTAATTCGTTCACCTTGACTGTACCATACCGACATACTCGCCCCAGGTCATTCCTCTCCAGGTCCACGATCATCATATTCTCAGCCCGGTCCTTGGAGCTACTTAGCAGCTCATTCGCCAGTGCTTCGTCTTCCTCTAGGGTCTTCCCCCGTGGGCGGGTGCCCTTGATGGGTCGCGTCTCTACCCAGTCTCCCCGGACGCGGAGAAATCTCTCGGGTGAGGCGCTTACCACTGTGACCTCATCAAAGCCAAGGTAGCAGGCAAAGGGTGCCGGGTTTATCCGCCGTAACCTCCTGTATAACTCATAAGGAGTGATAGAAAGCTCAGCTTCAAAACGCTGAGAGATATTCACTTCGAAAATATCACCAGCGATGATACACTGTCGGGCTTTTTCAACGGCATCAACATATTCTTTATGAGTAAAACCCCCTTTAAGGTTCACCGGTTCAGTAGGAAAAGATTTAGGCGTGAACAGTGCCTCTGTACCAGAATTTGACATATCGGTCAGCTTATCTTTTACCTCACTTAAACGCTTGGTAGCCCTCTCTATTCTTTCGTCCTCTCTCAATTCAGGGAAACCAGTGGAGATAACATAGACCTTACCTCGAAGGTTATCAAACGCTACAACCAGGTCGTAGAAGCCAAAATAGCACTCAGGTAGTTTGAGGTCATCTACAGCAGTACTAGGCAGCCGCTCAATAAAATGACAAAGGTCATAGCTGAAGTAACCTACCGCGCCTCCAATGAACGGTACTGGTGACGGACAAGGGTCTAGTCGATATACTTCTAAGAAATGGTTCAGTATGTCAAAGGGATTGCCGCCTAAGCTGCTCTTTTCGAGGCCTCGAGTAAGAATACTCTCACTGCCGTGAGAGCTAAGCACCATAAAAGGATCGCTACCGATAAAAGAATAGCGTCCTAGTTTGTGGGGATCCATTCCACTATCTAGAAGGAAACTGAACTGCCTGTCCCTGAAGAGTTCAAAGGCGTCAAGCGGTGACAATTCAATGTCTATTTTTTCTATCAGTGGACAGCGAGAGCCTTTGACCATAAGCCTAAACTACGATGAGAACTGTACCTTGCTAATAGTTACTTGCATCATACAACAGTGATAAAGCCTCGTCAATTGAGATTGTAAGGGCTTATTTGCCCTCCTGCAGTCTCGTGCAATGGTAAGCCTATAAGAGTAGCCCAAAAAGCAATATATCACTGAACCGATATATGATACAGTAGAATTTAGTCCCAGGCAACAGCTATTGATTCGGTTGTAACAACCCCATAGTGTTACAACTGAGGCGATAAAAGGACATACCGTGCTGCCGAAAGCAATAAGTCATACCGTTAGTATTAAGCGAACCGAAGCTCCTCGGATTCGCTCAGTGCAATCCTTCTTACTGGGGAGCCTCTAGGTAATGTTGAAATAATAAAGCAGAAGTGGTATAGTATGAAATTAGTAAGAATAAAAAGATGATAATATTTTAACCTTTAAGCTAGTCCAGAGAGGCTGGCAAGGTGAAAACAAAGGGAGCAAGTAACAAGACCTCTTGCCAGCCAAGGTGGGAGGTTATTTTTATGTCTAGAAAAGTCATAATGGCCCCAGAGGATATTAGAAGTACTCTGACTCGTATTGCCCATGAAATTATAGAGCGAAATAAGGCTATTGAGCACCTGATACTGGTCGGTATGCGCACTCGCGGTGTGCCCTTAGCCAAGCGGCTGGCTGCTAATATAGAAGACTTTGAGGGATTAAAAATACCCGTCGGCGCTTTAGACATCTTTCCGTATCGAGATGACCTTTCCTCATTAAATCCACGACCCGTGCTGAACCAGACCCAAATTCCCGCTGATATTAATGGCAAATCTGTAGTGTTAGTTGACGATGTCTTACACACTGGGCGCAGTATCCGTGCCGCTATGGATGCCCTTATTAACTTAGGACGACCTCAGTCAATCCAACTAGCCGTGCTAGTAGACCGTGGACACCGGGAATTACCAATTCGGGCTGACTATGTAGGTAAGAATATACCAAGCTCCAGATATGAGAAGATACAGGTTCGACTAGAGGAAACCGATGGCATAGATGAGGTGGAAATTATTGAATTCAGCCTGGAGCCAACACCTGTGAAGTAGATTGAGAAAGGTAAATTGCTTCAAGAGGCGCTACTATGATTTTGGTAAATAGAAGTCTAGTGACCATAGACGATTTATCCAATGAGGAAATCGAGGCGGTGTTTTCCTTAGCCGATGACATGTCGGACTTAATGAATAAACAGTCTAATGTATGCCAGGGCAGGATTATGGCAAGCCTCTTTTTTGAGCCAAGCACCCGGACACGACTGTCATTTGAGACAGCGATGCATAGGCTTGGGGGCAGTGTTATCACCGCTATTGATATAAATGCAACATCTCTAGCCAAAGGTGAAAGTATTGCCGATATGGCGAGGGTGGTTGGGAGTTATGCCGATATAATCGTCATCAGGCACCCGTGGGAGGGAGCAGCTAAGGTAGTTGCTGACTACGCTGGCATCCCAGTAATAAACGCTGGCGATGGGAGCCATGAACATCCAACTCAGACCTTGTGCGACCTCTACACCCTGAAGAAAGAGAGACAGACCATCAGAGGTCTGAGGATTGCCCTATGCGGAGACATGAAATACGGACGGACAATACATTCCCTAACCTATGCCCTAACTAGGCTCGGAGCAACTACATTCCTCTGGCCGGGACCAGGGCTTGACATGCCAGAGCATGTCAAGCAGAAACTAATTACAGAATACGGTGCCGAGGTGAAGAGAATCCCTGCTGACAACCTGCCATTACTAGTGGGAAGCGAAGATTGGGTAGGCGATGCTAACCTGGATGCTATATACATAACGCCCAGTGGTACTCATCAACTAGCATTAATACCTGACATCAATATTCCAATCGATTTAGTTAAGGAATATGATGCCCTTTATGTCACCAGGCTTCAGAAGGAAAGACTCGCCGCTACTGCCGAAGGTCAAGACTCGAAAAGGGGTTATCCAGTGGTAAATAGAAAACTCCTCAAAGGAAAAGAGTTCAAGAGAACACTGGTTATGCACCCACTACCTCGGATTGACGAGCTTGCCTATGAAGTGGATGCTGACCCGAGGAGTATGTACTTTAAGCAAGCGGCTCATGGGGTGCCCATTAGGATGGCGCTTATTGCCATGTTACTAGGGGATAAGGAGGTCGATATTGCTGAGAAGGAAGGTTACCCTGCTCAGAAAAGAGCCTACCCCTTTTATAGACGAGAGTTTGGCGTTAGTTGCCATAATCCGAAGTGCGTATCGGTGCAAGAAACTGAAACGAGGTATATAAAGCCTGAGTTTAACATAGTAACTAATGAGCCTTTAACGTTGAGGTGTGTCTATTGCGAACACGAAGTTCACCCCCAATATATTGCCAGCTCAGATTGGCATCAAGGAATGTTAAAGTGCAAAAAATATCATCGGGCTAACAGCCACTGGGTTCGAAAGATTAAACCGGAAAACCTGATTATTTTCGATTCGGAAAGCAAGGCTCAAGCTCATGGTTTCAAGCCCAGTAATTATGCTAGTAAGAGATGACGAACAAGAAAGCTAATCCTTTACTTATCTATGGTGGGCGTATAATTGACCCTAGCCAAGGGGTAGATGAAATTGGTAGCCTGTTTATTACTGATGGCAAAATCTCATGGCTAGGCGGGGGAGAAATGACCACTCCCCTACCCGGGCATAATAGCCTTCATGCCCGGGGACTAATAATCTGCCCCGGATTTATTGACCTTCACTGCCATCTCAGACAACCTGGCTTTGAGGAGAAGGAGACCATTGCTACCGGAACCCGAGCTGCCACTAGAGGTGGCTTTACCACCATCTGCTGCATGCCCAACACCAATCCACCTCTAGATAATCAGGATAGTATAGATTATGTAAAGTCAGTTGCCGCCACAGAGGCTGTGGCTCGCCTTTTACCTATAGGCTGTATCTCCAAAAGCAGAGCGGGGAAGGAGTTAACGGACATGGGCGAACTAGCGTCGGCTGGAGTCATTGCCTTTAGTGATGATGGTGAGCCAGCGGCTAATTCACGGCTTATGCGTCAGGCACTGGAATACAGCCTTGGTCTCGGCTTACCTATTATCGACCACTGTGAGGATACATCCCTCAGTGCGGGTGGAGTGATGAATGAAGGCGTAATATCTACCAAATTAGGACTTCAAGGAATACCAGGCGCCGCTGAGGAGATTATAGTTGCCCGTGACCTGGCTCTGGCTCAACTGACTGGAGGTAGGCTCCACATTGCTCATACTACTACTGAGGGTTCAGTTGACCTTATTCGTCAGGCTAAGGAGAAAAGCATCAAGGTTACCGCTGAGGTCACGCCACACCACCTGACCCTGACCGAGGAAAGGGTTATAGGCTATGATACCAATGCCAAGGTAAATCCACCCCTGAGGACTAAACGGGACATTCAAGCCTTAATTCAAGGGCTTAATGATAATACGATTGATATAATTGCTACTGACCACGCCCCCCATACTGACGCCGATAAGCTGTGCGAGTTTACTCTAGCTGCCTTTGGTATTAGTGGCTTTGAAACTGCTCTGGGCAGCCTTATGAGCTTGGTACACCAGGGACAGCTAACCTTAAGTACCCTTATCTCTAAACTAACCTGTGAACCAGCTAGGATTATCGGTAGTAAATACGTCAAACTGGGCACCCTAGCTATTGGCGCCCCTGCCGATGTTACTATCTTTGACCCCAATATGGAGTGGGTAGTAGATACCACGGCTTTTGCCTCTAAGGG
>JAIWFK010000014.1:6717-11079 GCA_048631695.1 Calditrichales bacterium | reverse complement strand
AAGCCACGCGAAAACCGGTGATGACCTCGTCGAAAATAAGGAGAGCGCCAAATTTATTGGTTAAACTGCGGAGGCTGGCTAAGAAACCCGGTTGGGGTGGTATAACACCCATGTTAGCTGCCACCGGTTCAACTATTACCCCTGCAATCTTTTTTGGATACCGTTGGAAAAGTTTTTCTATGGCTTCAGTATCGTTGTACGGTGCTATCAGTGTATTTTGTGCATAGCTCAGCGGCACACCCGGGGAATCAGGTATACCCAGAGTAGCCAGACCTGAGCCGCCTTTGATCAGCAGCCCGTCGGCGTGACCATGGTAACAGCCGGCGAATTTCACAATCTTATCTCGGTGGGTAAAGCCCCGGGCCAGACGCAGTGCCGTCATTACGGCTTCAGTGCCTGAATTGACAAAGCGAATCATCTCAATGGAGGGCATGGCAGTAGAAATCATCTTGGCCAGCGTTGTCTCGAGTTTAGTTGGAGCGCCAAAACTTGTACCCTGCTCTATGGCTTGTTTCAGTGCTGCCACTACCGGAGGGTAGCAATGCCCCAAAATAAGGGGACCCCAGGAGCAGACGTAGTCAATAAATTCATTACCATCTTCGTCATAGATTTTTGAGCCCTTCCCCTTCACTATAAAGGGAGGAGTTCCACTAACCGCCTTAAAGGCGCGCACCGGACTGTCAACACCGCCGGGTAAATAGTGCTGGGCTTCATAAAAAAGTTTTTGGGAATGTTCTAAATTCATAGCACATCCTTAGGTAACTGGCAACCACCTAGAAACCTCCTTGGCGTGATAGGTAATGATGATATTAGCCCCGGCTCTCTTGATAGCAGTGAGAATCTCCAAGACAATTTGCCTCTCATCCAGCCAACCTCGCTGGGCAGCCGCTTTCACCATAGCATACTCGCCACTGACGTTATAGGCAGCCAAGGGGCAGTTAAAGGTATCACGCACGCGCCGTATCACATCCAGATAAGCCAGAGCAGGCTTAACCATGATAATATCTGCTCCCTCACTGATGTCCTGCTCCACCTCCCGCAGTGCCTCCCGCACATTAGGTGAATCCATCTGGTAGGAGCGCCGGTCACCAAACTGTGGTACTGCTTCAGCTGCCTCACGGAAAGGACCGTAGAAGGCGGAGGCATACTTGGCGGCGTAAGATAGAATGGGAATATTTTGAAATCCCTCTCCATCCAGTATCTGTCGAATCGCTCTGACCCTGCCATCCATCATATCTGAAGGGGCGACTATATCGGTGCCAGCTTCAGCATGTGACAGTGCCGTTCTGGCTAGAAGTGGCAATGTTTGGTCATTATCAATGTAACCGTTTACTACGATACCGCAGTGCCCGTGGCTGGTGTATTCGCAAAGGCAGACATCAGTCACCACTAAGAGCTCAGGTAATGACTTCTTTATGGTTCGTATCGCCTGCTGGATAACACCTTTTGGATGATATGCCGCTGACCCAACTTCATCCTTATGTTGAGGTATGCCGAAGAGAAGGACTGCCGGAATTCCAAGCTGAGCCACTTCCTCAACCTCCTGGGGTAACTGGTCGACAGAAAGGCGAAAGACACCCGGCATCGAAGCTATTTCCTGCCTTATACTACTACCCTCCTCAACAAAGATTGGGTAAATAAGGTCACCTATCTCTACGCGGTTTTCTCGAACTAATGCTCTTAACGCCTCTGTCTGGCGCAGGCGTCGCAGGCGTAACTGAGGAAAAGCTACCATCTAAGCCTCCTTACCGAAATACTTTTCTATTGCTGTCACTAAGCCAGGTATGGTATTTTCGCTGGCGACTATATCTACCTCTAGTCCGGCACTAGCTGCTGTATCAGCCGTTTTCGGGCCTATACAGGCAATTTTAGCCTTGCTAACAGCCAGTTCCCCCTCATTAAATAAAGCCGCCAGATTGGTCACTGTTGACGAACTGGTGAAAGTGATAACATCAATTTCTCTCGATAAAAGCATCTCCTTGACTTGAGAGACGACGGTAATCACCGGAACAGTGTGGTATACAGTTACTTCATGCACCTCGGCTCCCAGTTGGCTAATTGCCACGGCTAGCTCTTTATCAGCTATGTCAGCTCGGGGCAGCAGAAATCGTTGACCAGTGACGTCCTGCCTGTTGAGCCCAACTAAGAATCCTTGGCTGGTATAAACTTCGGGAAGGTAATCAGGGATTATCCCCCTCGTCTCCAAGGCTTTAGCAGTTGCTGGTCCAATGACACCAATTTTAAGACCTTTAAAGACACGCGCATCCAGCTTGAGCTCGTATAATCGTCGAAAGAATGAGCTGACGCCATTGACACTAGTAAAGACTATCCAGTCATAGTGCTCTAGACTAGAGATAGCCCGGTCGACTTCTTCGGTGTCAGCTATAGCCTGGATATCAATAACTGGTAGCTCAACAGGCTGAGCACCGCGCTCAGAAAAAAGTCGGCTCAGAGCACTCGCCTGGTGGCGTGCCCTGGTGACCAGGATGTGCTTGCCAAAGAGGGGGCGGTTATCGAACCAGCGAAGCTTTTCCCTGAGCCTGACTACCTCTCCAACCACAATGACTGCCGGCGGGCCAAGTCGACGCTCTTTCACCTTATCCTCAATATCTTTGAGGCTACCGACTATTGTTTTTTGCTGGGGGCTGGTGCCATCCTTGATAACCGCTATCGGGGTATCGGGTGGTCTGCCGTGTTCAAGCAGCTTAGCCACTATTTTGGGTAAGTTTTCCATACCCATCAGAAACACCAGAGTATCTACCCCGGTGGCTAGCTTTGCCCAGGCAATAGTGGAACCGTCTTTGCTTGGATCCTCATGTCCGGTAACTACAGCAAAAGACGATGCCAGTCTACGATGAGTGACCGGGATACCAGCGTAGGCAGGAACGGCTACCGCTGACGATACTCCGGGCACCACCTCAAAGGGAATACTGTAATCGGCTAGAGCTTCCACCTCCTCACCTCCCCGCCCCAGAACAAACGGGTCACCACCTTTAAGCCGCACCACGGTTTTACCATCCCTTGCCTTCTCTACCAGCAACTGGTTTATCTCAGCCTGCTCCCTGGTGTGCTCTTTTGCAGTCTTCCCCACATATATCCTTTCTGCCTCTAGAGGTGCTGAGTCAAGGAGCCGCTCATCAACAAGACGGTCGTAGATAATGACATCAGCTTGGCTAAGGCAGTTAAGCCCCTTCTCTGAAATCAGTCCAGGGTCACCCGGCCCAGCTCCAACTAAATAGACTTTACCCGCTTTCACCTAGACCTTACCTCGCTAATGAACTCAGACGCTCCCATATTTAACATCTTTTGTGCTAGCTGTGCTCCTATCTCCTCTGGGGCCATGGCATTACCTTCCTGTGAGGCATAAAGTACATCCTGTCCGCTGACATCAGCTACCATCCCTTGGAGTTTTAAGGTAGTATTGCTCACAGTTCCTAGGGCGGCAATTGGGGCTCGACAGCCACCACCCAGAGCACTGAGGAAAGTGCGCTCGGCGGTTATACTCTGCCAGGTGGGAAGGTTATTTACGGGGGAAACAAGCTCAGCCACCTCCCCATCATCTAACCGTGCTTCTATTACCAGTGTCCCCTGCCCCACCGCTGGTAAGAAAGACTCTATAGGCAGGTATTCGCTTATCTTGTCCTCCCAGCCGAGGCGTAATATAGCGGCGGCCGCCAGTATCACGCCGTCAACCTCTCCAGAGGAAACCTTACGCAGGCGAGTATCAATATTTCCCCTTATGCCACATGTCTCGAGGTCAGGACGATATTGAGCAAGCTGAACGGTGCGTCGAAGACTACCAGTGCCAATTTTTGAACCTGGGGGAATCTCGTCAAGTCTCCCAGTTCTGGATACGAGAACATCTCTAGGGTCAAGTCTCTCGGTTACTGCTAAAAGGCAGAGCTCTTGGGGTATCTCGGTGGGCACATCCTTTAGACTGTGTACGGCGATATCAATCCTACCATCAAGCAAGGCTTCTTCAATCTCCTTGACAAATACCCCAATTCCAGCCATCCGGTCGAGCTGGGTACGACGGTTACGGTCACCCTTGGTTACTATTTTGCTGATACTGACCTCAAGGTCTGGATTTGCCTCTTTAATATGGGCTACCACCGACTTAGTCTGAATCACAGCGAGCTTACTGCTCCGGGAACCAACGATGAGCTTTCGTCTCATCCTCGTTTTTCCTCGTTCAATCGGAAAAGTTTGCTTATCACCTCAACATCAGCCCGGTTAGCATTTGCATTTGTCTTAAGATACTGGATGGGGTCTTTGAGTATTTTGATTACAATTGACTTAGTCATCGCATCGAGTCGTTCTCGCTCTTCATCCGAAAGTGGGGATAACTTCTTCAGGGTCTTA
>JAIWFK010000014.1:0-6707 GCA_048631695.1 Calditrichales bacterium | reverse complement strand
CAGGGCACTAACTATCGGCCTGGCCTCAAAAGCCTGACACCAGGAGATAAATTTATCTACTTCAGCCGTTAAAATCCTTTCCGCTCCGTGAATCTCGCTCTCTCGCTGCTTACGATTTAAATCGGAAATCTCGATAAGTTCATCGATATTGTAGAGGAAAACGTTCTTTATTTGCCGAACTGCAGGCTCTACATTCCTGGGGACACCGATATCGATTATCACCAGGGGAAGTTTGGGACGCTTTTTCATAGCCTCCTTCACCTGGAGGTTACTCAGAATCTGATGTGGTGCGCCAGTGCAGGTAACAACAATATTAGTAGTGTTTAATTCTTCTACCAGATTGCTCAGGCTGATTGGTATACCACCCAATTTCGCCGCTAGAGCTGAAGCCCTCTCCGGAGTTCGGCTGGCAACGACTATCCGGGTAACTTCTCTTTCTTTAGCTGCTTTAACCACCAACCTGCCTGCTTCACCGGCACCGAGGACTAAAATCTTACACTTTCGCAAGTCACCAATTACCCTCGTTGCTAAATCCACCGCCACTGAACTTACGGAGAGCGCATTTTTACTGATTCCTGTTTCCTCACGAACACGTCTGCCTGTCCGAATCGCACTTTGAAAAATATGACGTAGTGGTAGATTAACCATCTTTGCTCTCTCGGCAACGTCAACGGCATACCCTACCTGTCCCAGAACCTCAAATTCACCAACGATCATCGAGTCAAGTCCACAAGCGACACGGAAGAGATGCTCAACCGTTGCTTTGTCACTAGATACGTAAATATATTGGTGCAGGTCGGCTTCAGGAATATCTATGTGAGCTTTCAAGAAATTGAGGCTTGCCTCCCTGGCGTCATGACCCTGCATGTCAATGGTATAAACTTCGGTGCGGTTACAAGTAGACACGATTACACCGTGGGGGACATAGGAGCGGAGCAGTAACAAGGAATCATGAAGCTTCTCGGTACTGATTGCCGCTTTCTCTCGGATAGTAATTGGTGTTGCCTGGTGATTTATCCCCACTACGCTAACGTGCATAAAAGCAATGCCTCCAATAATTACTTCTGCCGCCTCTTCAAACTGCTGACCAAGACAGCCTTGGCTTTTTCCTTACCCTTCTCCCTCAGAAGCTTAATGAGTAGATCAAGATCCAGGGCTTCCTGCCAGCCGTCTCCGTTAACCTTAATTCCCTGCCGTTTTATCTCAGCACGCACCTCATCAGTTAGACAAGCCAGAGAAGCGTACTCATTCCCAAAGTCCTTCTCCAATCGGGTTCGGATTTTCCGCGCCAGTGCAGGGCTCCTTCCAGCAGTAGAGACAGCAATAGTAATATCTCCCCGGCGTACATACGAGGGAGCAATGAAATCAGAATTCTCCCGGTCATCTACCACGTTGACTAGAACTGATTCTCTTTGGGCTTCCCGAGCTATCTCAAGGTTAATACCCTTGTCGCTAGTTGCAGCGATGACAATAAGCGCATTTTCTAAGTCCCCTGTCAGGTACTTCCTTGGAAGCACACTTATTTCTCCATCCTTAGCCAGCTTATTTAGCTCGGGGCAGGCATCAGGACTGATTACCTCAACACTAGCCCTATGTTCAAGAAGTGCCTTTACCTTGCGCAGGCTAACCTGACCTCCACCGACCACCACACATCTTTTACCGCTAATATTAAGAAAAATCGGATAGTAATCAGGCAGTTTGTCTCTTTTCTTCATACCAGATATTTAACCCTCATCTTCTTGAATTCTCTAGTACTGAACAACAGTATGTAGTCATTAAGACCAATCTGGTGAGATACTTCACTTACCTTCTCCCGGCAAGCGTCTCTGGTACGACTATGTACCATAGCAAACAAATTGTACTGCCAGAGCGGGTTAGTCTTTCTTTCGTAGCAGTGGCTCACCTCTGGCAGTGATGCTAGATTCTGGCCGGCAACATCCACTAAATCTGGGGGTATCATCCAGCAGACCATAGCGTTTGCCTTGAAACCAACCCTGTTGTGATTAACGGAGGCACTAAAGCGCCGCATGATGCCGTGCTGTAAAAGAGAGTGGCACTGCGTTAAAAAGTACTCCTCATTCATGTCCAGCCGTATTGCCATGGTACTAAATGGCGTGGTAACCAAGGGCAATTCCTGCTGCAGCTCGTTTATTACCAACCTATCAATCTGAGTAAGCTCAGCTTTCTGAAGGAGAACACCGCCGGGTTGCGTCATAGTGTCTGCCTGTGACAGACTCTGTCCATCCATATTAAAATAGACGCCTATCTTGAACACTTTTACCGCTGGTAGAGTAAAGACGACTTTAGCTTCAAAGGAAGAGGTCAGTAGTTCAAGCTCAGTAACGATGTCAACTTCCGGAGGTACAACCAAGGTAAACCACAGGTTGAAATGGTGGTCTCGTTCATAACCGTGACTGACTCCCGGGTGTTGGCTGATAATTTGTTCCGCTCTATCAAGTTCAGTCTCTTCTACCTTCATGGCTATCAGTGTGGGCTGGTAGCCAAGGCGTCTAGCCTCCAAAACTGGACCTATCTGGCGAATGATGCCTTCTTCCTTTAATCGTTTGATACGGGAAATTACCTCACTCCCATTAATACCCAGCCGCTGCCCCAGAGCGGAATACGGCTCACTGGTCAATGGGAATGCTCCCTGCACAAGGTTAAGAAGCTTTTTATCAATACTGTCAAGATCCATCTTAATTTTATACCTTGGTAGCTAAATCCCCTCGCTGCGTCATAGGTCTGTATATACAGTAGGGCTCAGCCTCAAGATAATCCCCAGTGGCCTCATAGGCTCTAGCCCGGCAGCCACCACATATCCTCTTATATTCACAGACACCGCATTTACCCTTAATATTGGAGAGGTTCCTCAGGTCATTAAATAAAGGTGAATCAGCCCAAATTTGGTTAAAAGGTTGCGTTCTAATGTTGCCTGCTTCCACATCAAGATACCCACACCCCTGTACTCTACCTTGATGAGAGATAAAACAAAAGCCAGTACCGGCAAGACAGCCACGTGTGATGGAATTAGCTGAGTCGTGGCCGGAGATAGATGCTGGTTTTGGTAAGGATGGTGTACCACTACCCGGACTCTGTTGCTGTCTTTGCTTTACTATTCGCAGGTAGTGCGGAGCATCCGTGGGCTTAAAGAACATCTTTTCTCCTAACTCCAGTTGCTTATCATATATCCAGTTCAGGACTTCCTCATACTGCTCTGGCGATAGTTCCACTGACTGTAGACTCTTGCCCCGGCCGGTAGGCACCAGTAGGAAGGGATGAAAGGCGACAGCACCTGCCTTGAGTGATAGAGATAACAGCTCATCCAGATAGTGTACATTCAGCTTGGTTACGGTGCTGTTAATCTGGACTGGTATGCCTGCTTGACGAGCTGCGGCAATACCTGCCATCGCCGCATCAAAGGCACCTGTTTGCCCGCGGAAATCATCCTGTAGGTTAGCCACGGGAAAGTCAATACTTATTGCTAGTCGCGATATCGGAACATTCTTCAATTCGGCAGCTATCTTGGGGGTGACAAGTGTACCGTTGGTGCCCATGACCACCCTCAGCCCCTTGTTCACTGCGTATTTGGCAATTTGAAAGACATCCTGGCGGCAAAGCGGCTCACCACCGGTCAGGATAATAATGGGGCGGCCTGCTTTAAGTATCTCGTCAATTAAACGAAAGCATTCCTCGGTTGATAGTTCGTTTTCATAATCTCCATGAACTGATGAACCACGGCAGTGAGCACAGAAAAGGTTACAGCTTCGGGTTATCTCCCAGGCTACCAGTTGCAAGCTTGGCATTATGGTTTCCACTTGACCGTGGATGTGTTTGCTGGATGTTTCTGCTGTCATTAGATTAGTCCAATCTCCTCGTCGCTGAGATAGCATGCCGGGTCTTCTGCCCAGATATCACCGAATACCGTCTCGGCGCGGACTCTGAGGTTGCCGTTGCACAGGTCAAGATAGTGGCAATGGGCACAACGCCCCTTAAGCAGCTTCTTTCGGTTCCTGAGACCTCGTAATAATGGCTCTGAGGTATCCATCCAGATATCACCAAATTTTCGCTGGCGAACATTACCTAATGAATAGTGCCACCAGAATTGGTCAGGATGGACATCCCCACGGTCATCAACTGCTCCTATCTTGATACCTGAGTTATTGCCTCCGTTAGTTCTCAGCAGGTGCAGAACTTTAGTAGCGCGTTGTGCATCCTGTCCCTTCAATTTAAGGTAGAGGTAAACACCATCGGCGTGATTACCTACGGTGAGTACCTCCTTGGGCAAGCCACGCCGATGCAGGTCTACAGAATGCTCACAAATCACATCTACTACCGACCTAGTTTGAGAGTGGCTAATGTCCTCCCCTTGCAGGCTATCTCCTCTGCCAGAATAGGCGAGGTGGTAGAAACAGACCCGGTCTATACCTTCCTCTTCTACCAGCTGAAAAATGGCGGGGATTTCTTCATAGTTGAAGCGAGTTATGGTCAACCGCAGCGATACTCGTAAACCCAGGGCAACACAGTTCCTAATACCTTTTATAGCTGCCTGGTAGGCGCCTCTCTTACCGCGGAAGCGGTCATTGGTAGCCTCAACGCCATCTAAACTTATCCCTACCTCAGCAAACCCGATATTCTTGAGTCTCTCGGCTATTTCTTTAGTAATTAAGGTGCCATTGGTGGAGAGAGCAACCCTTATTCCTTGCTCACGAGCAAGACCTGCCAGTTCAAGCAGGTCATCTCTCAGCAGGGGCTCACCGCCGGAGAACAGAATAACAGGTACACCGAATTCGGCTAGGTCATAGATAAACGCTTTCCCTGATGCGGTATTCATCTCTTCGGCAGACCTTTGGTTACTGGCACTAGCGTAACAGTGGATGCACTTTAGATTGCATTGCTTGGTGCAGTTCCAGACAACGACTGGATGGGGGGTTCCTTGAGCTTGTTTATCCGTAGCTATAGAATGTAGCGTCGTTTCTCCATAGCGGAGACTATCCCCCGGACTAATAGTGTTACAGAGCAGGCGAGAAATCGATATCAACCGGTAGCGCCTCCTTTGCTCTCGCCTTGCAACGAAACTTGATACTGCTGATGTGCTGATACCAAAGAAACCAGAGCTTCGTCCATAACACGGGCTACCAGTGGTATTGCCTCCACGACACGTCCAGTAACCGCTTCCCGTTTCCTCATCAGGTGAGTAGTCGCATTCATAATAGGGTCACGGTGCAATATAAAGGCTTCTAAGGAATCGGTAAGAGGGAGACCTAGCTTAGCTAAGGTTCCACCAAAACCCTGACCGACGTCAGTGGCCAGTTTAATGGTCTCCTCCCGTTTCGAAGGCTCAGTTATGTATCGTATAATTAGCTTAAGAAGACGCCGGCCCAAGTCAGCCAATTGGGCTTTGGATTCGTCACTGAGCTTGTTATACCACGAAGTAGTATCGAGTGATGTCTTGGCAATCTCCCGGTGCAGACGAACAGTATCTTCTAACTCAATAACCAGGTCTTTTATGCCCAGCACTTTTTGGTGCGAGCTTATAAACTTCTTTAATTCTGCCCTGGAATAACGGCGGTGGCCGCCTGGGGTTATGAAAGCGGTTATCTTGCCTTCATCTGTCCACTGCCGGAGAGCTGCTTCACTTACTCCCAGGAAGTGGCTGGCTTCACTTATACTGACTAAAGATTCTTGGGCCAAAGCTTGGGCTCCTGAAAACTTGCTTGAAGCAAAGAGATAAATGACCTACTGCTCTTTACCCCGCGATGAAGAGAATCCAATATTGCTTAAATCTACAAAATTCTTCAAAAATTTATAATATTATACTCCATCAAATCGGTATATGCAAGGGTGCAATAGGTGACAATGCAAGCGATTGTTCATTGCAAATGATAGGGCTCTTTACTATGATATTAAACTGGGGCGAATTGAGTAGTTTCCGTACTCTCGCTCTTTATCAGTGCTTGTTTCACTTAAGAAATTCCTGACGCTAGAAATGTACTCTGGCAGTTCGCGGTATCCAGGGGTATATCCAGCGTTGTGTAGGGTAAGAACCTGTGCCTGTGGATAAAGAGTTTGCAATGCCCGTCGTGTTGGGGCTGTGAATGCCGGGTGGTTGTCAGACTGTATAATGAGTATTTTGCCATGCCAGCGTTCAAGCTCACTAGATGAGAATTAATAGTTACTTATACTTTCTGTTCTGGGGGCGCTTTCTTATATATTTTGTCAAAGATATCATTGTCCATTAGAGGTTAGCCATGTTGGCAATTTCAAGTTTGGTTTCCTTTAAGGAGCGTATTATTGGAAAAAGACCGGAGACATACCAATACATCGGTGTTTCTCTGTTAATACTGTTCTAATTTATCGCAATTTAGATACTTTAGACAAAGCGTCCGATTGTAAACTGAGTGACCGAACTCGCCAGTAAGTTGGTCTTCTGATAGAATGATAAAGTTATAATGGGAACTATAGCACTAACCATTCTTTGCTCTGTCCTGATGGTGGTTGGTTTACTTGGTGTGGTTTTACCGGTCCTGCCCGGGATTCCTCTGTCCTGGCTGGGCTTGTTTATTTACGCACTGGGTACTGGCTTTGAGAGAATATCGATAGCAACAGTCGTTGTCTTCTTCATCTTAGCCGTACTTACGTTGATTCTGGACTTTGCCGCTCCTATGTTGGGAGCCAGGAAATACCGGGCGAGTAAGTTCGGCGTCTTT
>JAIWFK010000013.1:11919-12217 GCA_048631695.1 Calditrichales bacterium | reverse complement strand
ATCAGACTGGGGTCATGTATGATGGTAGTCAGAAACTGGATAAGTTGACCCATACCACGGCTCAATTCATCTATCTTCTTCCCCTGGTAAGGCAGCATGCCAACCCGCTCCAGCAACTCTTTGGCTCTGCTATTTGCCAGGTGGGTTTCGACACCTTTTAGGGAAGCCAGGTAATAAAGGGACTTGAGCACGGTTAATTTCTTGTATAATCCTCGTTCCTCAGGCAGGTAGCCAATCCTATTCTTGGTATCATTATCCAAACGCTCTCCCAAGATGTTAATCTCACCCGAGTCTGGTT
>JAIWFK010000013.1:0-11909 GCA_048631695.1 Calditrichales bacterium | reverse complement strand
AATGATGTCCATTATCATCCTAATGGTGGTTGTCTTACCGGCACCGTTGGGGCCGATTAAGCCAAATATCTCGCCTTGCCCTACACTGAATGAGATGTCACTCACTACCGTGTTGCCATTGAAAGACTTGCTTATCCGAGAGACTTCGACAGTGGGCGTGTGTACAGGCTCCTGGCTCAGGTAAAGGCCGCTGGAGGCAGCCATGTCACCGTTGTGTTTGGTTAGACCTTCATATCTTATTACTTCCAATGAGTCCTCCTTTCGTTTTGCTGATTTCTCTACTCTTTTATATTCAGTTATGCTTTGTCTCCTTTAAACTCTAATTGTGTTTCATCGAGATGTCAAAGTAGCCACCGCCTATTGTGTCCATTGCCTACGCAGGTTCTCTAATTGCAGAGGGGCAGAATGAGAACCACCTTCGGCTAAAAGTAGGTCCTTGGGATAGTTAGCCTTTTCATAGAGTCTCATTGTCGCTTGGTACGGAACCAAACTATCTCCCCGGCAATGGATAAAAAGCGTCGAGCAACTCTTGACCTCACCCAAAGTGGGGGTACACCCATGCCATCACCATTCGAGCTTCAGCCGCTGACATCTGGCTGTGGCTGGTGCAGATGGGACAGGGCTGATACGCAAACCGGAAATACATTTGAACTCATTGAAACGATGCCTAGAAAATACCTTAATTGCATCTGGATGTAGTTTTTTGGATGAGGTTGATGACGGGACCACGTGGGTGCTCTCTCGGGGTGGGGTGACTACTGGGGTCTGGGAAATGCACTGAGCTATGAACGTTGCTTCATGGAACCGCTTAGTTTTATGATGTCGTGGAAGGGTCTTAGGCACTAATCAACGGGTGGAGGCGGCAGCCAAGTGAGGCAGGGAGCGGCTCGAGGTATTCTAGGGCAGGTGGGCGTGGGTCTTGAATAAAGCAAATGCTCTCGATAGAACTTCATCAAGTTCTTATCGGATTCTGTCTAATTCAATTAGCGAGCAAGGTAACTTGTCATTAGGATACAAGTTTAGAGATAGCTTAGCGGAGCGCGATTACTTCTAGAAGCCTACGCTCTTTAATAGTTTCTCTACTCGCCTCAGCAATTCGTCCGGGCTCACTGGTTTATCGATATAATCTTCTGCCTCGAGTCCAAGCCCGGCGCTGAATGGGATATTAGTTTGTTGCCCCGTCTCGGCAAAGGCAGTTAGCATCAACACCGGGATTTTTGAAAGCTCCGTATCACCCTTGAGCTGTTCGCAAACTGTAAAGCCATCCTTAGTGGGCATGATTACATCCAGGATGATAAGGTCAGGTCTCTCGTCTCGCACCTTCTGCAGACCCTCGTCCCCATCATAAGCAACGCTCACTTGGTAATTCGCACTTTCCAGTACTGCTTTCGTTGCCTCCACGAAAACAGTGTCATCGTCAACAACTAGGATTCTAGCTTGCTCTGCCATTTTTCCCTCCTTTCGTTATATTTAAGTATGTTACTAAAGCTTAGCTTTATTCCTCATTAGGATTCTCTCCACCCGCCGAAGCAAGAGAGGAGGTGAAATTGGCTTTTCCACGTAGTCAGCAATGCCGGGGCTTGACTTGGTTTCCAGTTCATAACGCCGGCGGCTGCTATCCTCCTTCACTGCACTTAGTATTAAAACTGGAATCTTATTATCATCAGTTAACCCTTGCTCATCAAGTCGCTTGACAACTTCAAATCCATCCATCACTGGCATAAGGAGGTCTAGAATCAGCAGGTCTGGTTTCTCCTCTGCCACTTTGGCTAAGGCTTCCTCTCCATCTCGAGCGGTAATTACTTGGTAACCGCGTGACTCGAGGACCATAGTTGTCGCACTTAGCATCGCCGGGTCATCGTCAGCCACTAAGATTTTCACTCCCTCTAGTGCTTTTTCCTCCTCTACTTTGGCTGGGACTCGGAATTTAGGTAGAGTGAACGTGAATTTGGTTCCTATGCCAGTTTCGGGGTTTGGACTTTCTGCCCAGATTCGACCGCCATGGGCATCGACAATCTTCTTGGCTATAGAAAGCCCTATGCCAGCTCCTTCTGCTTCTTGCACTTTCATGCTCCGATAGAAATCATCAAATACCCTCGGCAGGTCTTCAGGCGAAATGCCTATCCCCGTATCGGTAACGTCTATCTGGATAAAATCATCCGTCTCATACGAGCTGACTGAGACGGTACCACCTTTAGGAGTGAACTTGACGGCATTGCTCAACAAATTGGTAAGTACCTGTTGTAAGCGCTTTGGTAGTCCATAGACCTGGGATAACGTTTTAGACACATTATTTTCCAATTTCATTAGTTTTTTGGAAGCAATTCCCTCAACATCGCCTATTGAATTCTCTACTACTTGGGGCAAGGATAGATTTTCAAAATCCAGTTCACTAATTTCGATAGATGAAATGTCCAGGATATTGTCTATCATGCTGGTAAGGTCTGAAATCCGCTGCTTACCTCCTGTTAATAGTTCCTTCTGCTTGTCATTGATGTCTCCGACAAAGCCACCAATTATAACCTCAAGACAGCTTTGAACAGTAGCCAGGGGAGCTCTTAGGTCATGAGAAGTCACCGATAGAACGTGAGCTAGTGTCTGCTTGGCACGTTCGAACCTATCAGCCACAATCATAACCAGCCCGCGCATCACTTTACGGCATAAGTCGTGGTCATCATCACACAGCCTCCTGAGCTGTTCTCCATTAAAGGCAAGTAGCTTAGTATTCTCTGTAGCCATTGCTGAATTGGAAAAAACCGGTCTCTCTGAATAGACGGCAGGCCAGCCAAAAACATGCCCCCTGGTCTGGACAGCAACGGTTATCCTTTTTCTTGTCCGTGAGCTAATACGTATCTCTATCTCTAGGGCGACTTTACCCTCTTCGACAATGTAGAAATCGTGTGCGTCATTACCCGCGTTGAAGATAAGTTCCCCAGGCTCATAGGACTCCTCGTGGCATAGTTTAATTATTTTATCTAGCTGACTATCGGACAGTTTCCAAAACAACTGTGAAGTTTTGAGGATTTCTTTCTTATCACCAGCCACTACTGTTCGTCTCCCATCCTTAATAGTATACGAATATAGCTGGAATTATCGTTAAGTTGATATTATGTTACTCCTCTCCAAATAAGGTGTCAAGATTTCAATGGCTGGCTTTTTGGGTAGTTGTGTCACTAATGTGCTAGATAAGCCCGAAGGGTTGAAAATTGAGACGAAAAGAGGTAAAATACGACCAGTGAAGCATCTACCAGTTAGAGAATGCAATAAATACCGACCTAATGTAACGCTTATCAGTAACCTTATAAGTAGCGGATAATGCTCCAGCATTTATTGAAACCGCCAGGAGAGTCTTCAAAGTAACCTAGATATCTATGCCTTAAAAAAGTTAAGAAAGGAGGTCTTTGATGGGCAAAGGTGATGGACAAGGTAAGATTCTTGTGGTCAGCAGTGCGCCGGAACTTGCCGAGATAACCGAGAAAGCTGTTAGTGGTTCTTTTGAAGTAGCATATGCCTCTAATCAGCAAGAAGGGTTGGACAAGGCTAGGAAGGAGATGCCCGATATGATTGTCTTGGGCTATATTGAGCCCCAAGGCACTGCCTTTGAGTTACACCGTAAGCTCCGCGGGGGATGGATAACGAGGAACATTCCGCTGCTGATAGTGGACTTGTATCCACAAGACCAGTCTCGAAGGGTGTTGACCATGGAGGAGGGCTTACAAATCGAAGCTGACGAGTATATTGTCGGGGGAGACTATGAAGCTATTTCCCGCCTGCTTGAGCCGGCTAGGTTTAGAGAAAAGCTAGATACCAGGTTGAGAGAAAGGGTAAATATATTTAAGGAAACACTCCTTGACCCAAATACCTTCTGTGTTACCTGGGAGCAAATTGCCGGAAGAGGCGCCTTTGAGATGCAGCAAGAGGAGATCATTGATAATGTTTATGAAGCTGTAAGAGGTGGAATAGCTAGTGGGATAAGCGTAACCGACAACCCAGGTGGAAATCCAGCGATCTCCACTGAATTGTTGTGTACTGAAATTAAGAAATTAGGGATAGAACCGTTAGTGCACCTTGCCTGTAGGGACAAGAATAGAAATGAACTGGAGAGCCTGCTCTATGGTCTATCTGCGTTAGAGGTAAGGAATGTTCTGCTCTTGACCGGGGACGCCCCTTCAACCGCTGCCTTTGGCGGAAAGTCTAAACCGGTATTCGACCTGGACCCAATACATGGTTTGCAATTAATAGAAATGATGAATAAAGGATTAGAACATGAGATGTTGGGTAAAAAGAGAGTCCTGGCTCCTACCGATTTATTTGCTGGGGTTTGTGTCTCATCTTTTAAGCAGCAAGAAGCAGAGCTTATGGGCCAATATTATAAGCTCAACAAGAAGATACAAGCTGGAGCGAAGTTCATAATTACCCAGGTTGGGTATGATGTCAGGAAGCTTAATGAACTTTTAATGTGGTTAAAAGTCAATGGATATGATATACCCGTAATGGCAAATATCTACATCTTACCATACGGAACAGCCAAGTTCATGAATGCCAACCAGATACCTGGATGTGTGGTCACCGATAAGCTTGTGGCGGAAATGGCTGAGGAGAAAAAGGCTGAAGATAAGGGGAAGGCAGCTAGACTGTTAAGAGCGGCAAAAATGTATGCCCTGGCTAAAGGGATGGGATGTGCCGGAGCCCACCTTGGAGGAATTGGCATAAGTTATGATACGGTTGAATATATTGTCAGAAAGGGAGAGGAATTATCTGAGAACTGGCAAGATTTAGTGGCTGAATTTGATTATCCACAAAAAGATGGCTTTTACTACTTCAAGAGAGACCCCAAAACAGGATTAAATCTCGACAAACCAAACCCAAGACCTCGTAAGCCTTCATTTAAATCCTTCGGAATGCCTTCGCCACCACTTATGTTTACGATTTGTAGATTTGCCCACATACTACTTTTTGAACCGAAAAGCCCCTTGTTTAAGATGCTACGACCTATAGCCAGATTAATAGACTCTACACGAAGACTAAAGAAGGTCTTCCTATACTTTGAGCACTTAGCCAAGGTAGCTCTTTTTGGGTGTATGAATTGCGGTGATTGCGCTATATTTGATATAGCCTATTTGTGTCCTATGTCTCAGTGTCCTAAGAATCAAAGGAATGGTCCATGCGGTGGCAGTTATGAGGGATGGTGTGAGGTTTATCCCAATGAAAAGAAATGCATTTGGGTAAAAGCCTATGAAAGATGGAAAGCCCGCAAGGAGGAGGATAAAATAGGAGCTTACATTACTGCTCCGTGTGACTGGGAATTATGGGAGACCTCGTCTTGGCTTAATTTCTACTTAGGTAGGGATCACACGGCAAAAAGACTCGGCTTAAAACCTCCTGTGGACAAATCCGCACTAAAAAAAGCTGATGTAGCCAAGGGAGCGGAAAAGGCGGTAAAAGCATAGTTAGAAAGCTTTGATTGAACTAAATAAGTTGGAGGTTAGAAAGAATGCATCTTTCACAATTGGTTAGGCGTGGTCAATTTGTTATTACCTGTGAGTTAGGTTCTCCTAAGGGGGTCAATGTTGAAAAATTTCAAAATGAAGCAGATTTAGTCAAGGATTATGTTGATGCCGTTAATGTTGGTGATAACCAGCGAGCAGTGATGCGGGCGGGACCTTTAGCAATGTGCCACCTACTTAAGGCGAGAAATATCGAACCGTTGATGGAGTTGACTACTCGTGATAGAAATAGCATGGCACTTCAATCCGAACTACTTGGGGCTGCTATTCTGGGGATTGAAAACATACTTTTTCTCACTGGACACGACCCTGCCGTGGGAGACCATGCTCAGGCCAAACCAGTCTATGAGCTTGACTGCGCATCGCTAGTAAATGCTGCTATGACACTAAGTAAAGGGAAAGACCTCACAGGTCACGCTCTAGACGGGGCTCCCAACTTTTGCATTGGCGTTGTGGCCACACCGGGGCTAGAACCTGCTGAGTTGCATTTGGCAGAGTTGAAGGAGCAAATAGCTCAAGGGGCACAGTTTATTCAAACACAGGCCATTTATGAACCGCAGATTCTAGAGAGATTCATGGAATCAATCGGTAGGCTTAATGTACCCGTCATGGTTGGACATATAATGCTGAAGTCTGCAGGTATGGCTAGTTTTATGAATAGCAATTTTCCCGGTGTTAGCGTGCCAGAAAAAATGATAAAAGAACTAGCGGGGTTACCCAAAGAGAAGGTAATTGAGACAAGCCTGCAAATCTCGATAGAACTCCTGAAGAAGATGAAGCCCATGTGTCATGGTATCCATTTTATGCCTGCGGGGTGGGAAAGGTATATACCCAAAATTATAGAGGCAGTAGTTGGCAAATCATAATTTACCAATAGTGTGAACAAGTGTAATACACATGTTTTCTACACGGCTTGGTAAAAAGTGAATTATTGGTATCCTTATCTTCTTAATATCATTCGGCAGCAGGTCTGCCTCCTTTGCCACAGTCACAGCCATGTTGGCTACCCTCTTCTAATGACCGCTGGCATTTTTGTCATTGACTTCCAGGGTGCAGGAAAAAGCCGCTATCTCATTCATAAAAGAGTCATATATCTTTCCAGCCTGTTTCTCAATCGTCTGTTCCATTTTCCTTGCCCTCTTTACTTAGCTTAGACGGAACCGGAAAGATATTGGATTTATCTTCTGTCGAACCCCTAGGCGACTTGTATGTCTGCCGTGGTATTGTATTATCGTCTCGATATGACGTTAATATCATATTCGCCTCTCGAGATAAAATAGCATAGGAGCCATTCGCCGCTATCCTTTACGCCGTGAGCCTCTTATTAGATCTAATTTAAAAAGCTTCTCTACTCGTTCAGGGTTACTACTCCTAAGCATAGCTTCTTGTTTGGTTACCTTATTTCTTTTCACTAAGTCGGCCAATGCCACGTCCATAGTCTGCATGTAATCATTGTTGTTGCCAAGCTGCATGTAGCTAGGGATTTCATAGCTTTTTCTCTCTCGGATAAGATTCCTAATTGCCGGATTAGCAATCATAATTTCAAATGCAGCTATTCTGCCTATGCCTTCAATACGTGGTAAGAGAGTCTGTGATAATATCGCTACTATTGATTGTGATAGCTGTAGTCTAATCTGGGTTTGCTGGTAAGGCGGAAATATATCAATAATACGGTCAATAGTTTGAGGGACATCAGGGGTGTGCAGCGTACCCATGACTAGGTGTCCGGTCTCAGCCGCCCTGATGGCTGTAGAGATGGTATCCAAGTCTCTCATCTCGCCAACAACGATGACATCAGGGTCATGGCGGAGCGCATGGATTAACGCTAAGGCAAAGGAGTTAGTATCATCCCCAAGTTCTCGCTGAGCAATAATGGACTTGATGTGATGATGCTGGTATTCAATAGGGTCTTCAATTGTAATCACATTGCATTCTCTGTTCTCATTGAGATGACGAATCATGGCAGCCATAGTACTAGACTTACCTGCCCCAGTGTGACCAGTTATCAAGATTAGCCCTCTAGGCTGGAGGATAAGGTCCTTACAAATCTGGGGTAGCTCTAATTCGTCGATGCTCGGGACTTCAAAAGACACCATACGGCAGGCAATACTTATTGTTTTCCTTTGCCATAGTATATTAACCCGGAATCGAGCTAACTTGTCTAGCGTGTAGGCAAAATCTAATTCCTTATCTCTAAGAAAAGTGTCTCTCTGTTGCTGATTGGTAATCTGCTCAAACAGTTTTTTAGCCTCATGATGGGTGACCTGGGGGAAGTTATCTTGTGGTATAAGCTTGCCATCGATACGCAATACCGGCCGACTATCCACCCTCAAATGCAGGTCAGAAGCCCCTTGGTCTACTACCAGCTTAAGGAGCTTGTCAATTTCCATAACACCCCTCTATGCTTATTAATTTTGCTTTGATATTCTGGATAGCAAGTGAAAAGATTAGGTACAAAACTTCTTTGAGTTTTTAATTACTATCGTTATTAATGAATGCCTCATCTGTACTTATAATTAGGTTTATCCGAAATTGTGCCTATATTCATGATGTCGTTTCATAGGTTAATTTACTACCCAGACTGTACTATTGAATTAAATATTACACGTTTAGCGATTCCTTTTAAAGTAGTTGATTGGGACAAAGTAATTTCCTATAGCTCCTACCATCCAGTAAGAATCATAAGGTGAAAGCAGCTAATAAGACGACCTTTCACAGAGCCAACTACCTGCCGGGGGAGTTAACAGAAAAACCGCAAAACCATGGGCGGTTCGCGCAATTCTGGAAATGGCTCGAATGGAATATGGAAAAGAGTAACTGTAAGCAGAGGAGAAGATGAAGCTCACTGAAAAAACTCTCCCTGGATAACTCGAGTGTTCTCGATGATAGTGGAGAGTTGTAGGTATCGTCCCCTTTGGTGGAGATGGGGTATCAATAGGTAGAACTTTTGAGGTGGTGTTTAGTTTATTCCCGCAATAACCTTATATTTTTCTCTCTATTCAGTTCTGCGTACTGAATTAAAGCCCTCAGCAAACATCGCCCCAGCTCAGCATGTCAGGGTACTGAAAGCCGTCGCCCTGAAGGGTGGAGCAAAATCATATGGCTACCTTCGGTATGGTCCCAAACATATCCAATCTTGCGTACGGCTTTGGCGAATTCGTCTCCAGATATTACCGGCAGATGGCTCACTAAACGGCAACCTCAACCTCTTCAACATCGGTTACAGGTATTGGCTCTCCGTGTTTACTCATACTGGCAATGTAGCCCCGAATTGCCTCTGTGATATTGGCGATAGCTTCCTTTCTCGTTCTCCCCTGGGAATGGCATCCGGGTAAAGCCGGGCAACTGACTACGATGTATCCATCCTCATCTCGCTCGAGAGTTACGATAAAATTCTTGTAATTGGTTCTGTCCCGAACATAAACAAGAGGTTTACTGATTGATTCTAGCTCAAAAGTAAAGAACAGGTTTGCCGCATTGCTTGGTCCTTCTCGTTTCATTAGACGGACATTGCAATTGTTTTGGAATTTGTCGGTCCCCAATGCTGCACAAACTGCTGGAATTCTTGACCTAAGCCCCATTTCCCTATGAACATCACCAGCACGGACCTTGACTTGCTTCTCACCTTTTTCTTGTGCAGGTTGAATATACTTTATGAAGACATATTTGCGGATCTCATCTGATAATGACATATAAAAACGCCTAGACACAATAGTTTGTAAAAAATCAAGTAAATTATGGTAAAAATTAACTGGTGGAGCTGGGGGGATTCGAACCCCCTACCTTTTGACTGCCAGTCAAACGTTCTCCCGATTGAACTACAGCCCCATAAACACATTCTACTACTTAGATAACGGCCTTAGCAACCTTGGTCGTAAAGGTTAGGGCATTTTCGCTGAGGTCAACTATAATAGTATCCCCTGCATTAAATTCACCCTGTAGTAGCCTTGTTGACAGGGGGTTTTCTACATAGTGCTCAATGGCTCGTCTCAGCGGTCGTGCCCCATATATTGGGTCAAAGCCTTCCTTAGCCAGCCATGATTTCGCCTCTTCAGTTATCTCTACCCCTAGCTTGCGGTCAGCCAGACGCTTTTGTAAATCTTTTACCAGCAAATCGACTACACTCCTGAGTTGCTCCTCAGTTAGCTCGTGGAAGACTATAATCTCGTCTATTCGATTAATGAACTCAGGGCGGAAGGTTTTCTTCACCTCACCCATAACCTTCTCTTTCATAATCTCATAAGCCTGCTTCCTGGTTTTATCTTCGTCCTTCTGTGTAGCAAAGCCAAGACTAGCCTCGCGCTTGATGAGTTCAACGCCAGTGTTGCTGGTCATAATGACTACCGTATTCTTAAAATCCACCGTCCGTCCATGACCATCGGTTAACCGTCCATCGTCAAGAAGTTGAAGCAGGCTATTAAATACCTCGGGGTGCGCCTTCTCAACCTCATCAAGCAGGATTACGCGGTAGGGGCGGCGCCGCACTGCCTCGGTGAGCTGTCCCCCTTCCTCATAGCCAATATAGCCCGGTGGGGCACCAATGAGACGCGATACCGTGTGCTTCTCCTGATACTCTGACATATCAAGGCGCACCATAGCGTTCTCATCGTCAAACAAGAACCAGGCTAGGGTGCGAGCCAGCTCGGTCTTACCGACACCGGTTGGACCTAGGAACATAAAACTGCCAATAGGTCGCCTCGGGTCTTTTAACCCGGCTCTACTTCTCCTGATAGCTTGGCAAACAGCGATAACTGCCTCTTCCTGATTCACCAGCCGGTCGTGGATTCGTTCCTCCATATGAAGTAGTTTCTCTGCTTCACCTTCCAGCATTTGGGATACAGGAATGCCTGTCCACTTAGAGATTAGCCAGGCAATATCCTCCTCATCTACTACACCCTTAATCTTGTCCTGTTGTAGCCATTGGCTCTTAGCCTGGTTATATTCGGCTTCCAGGCGCAACCGCTCACTCTTAAGCTGGGCGGCATGCTCATAATCCTGCCGTTGTGAAGCTGCCTCCTCCTCGTTGATTAACTGCTTGAGGCGCTGCTGTAAGGATTGAACCTCAGGTGGGGAGGTCTCGCTATCAATCCGTAGTTTACTGGCTGCCTCGTCAATAAGGTCAATTGCCTTATCTGGCAGATATCTATCTGAGATGTAGCGTTGACTCAAGCGAGCCGCTGCCTCCAGGGCTTCATCACTGATCTTAACCTTGTGGTGTGCCTCATATCTGGGGCGAAGTCCATGAAGCATCTCAATAGTCGCCTCTATACTGGGTTCACCGAGAAATATAGGCTGAAGACGCCGTTCCAGAGCCTTATCCTTCTCAATAAATCTGCGGTATTCATCAAGGGTAGTAGCGCCCACGCACTGGAGCTCACCATGGGCTAAGGCTGGCTTGAGCATATTGCTGGCGTCGATAGCTCCCTCAGCGGCACCTGCCCCAACTAGGGTATGCATCTCATCAATGAATAAAATAACCTCACCCTGGGATTGCCGAACCTCATCCATAACTGCCTTAAGCCGCTCTTCAAATTCACCGCGGAACTTACTCCCTGCCACTAGTGCTCCCATATCTAGGGCTACTATCTTGTGTCCCTTAAGCGAATCGGGAACATCATCAGCGGCAATCTTCTGGGCTAGTCCTTCGGCGATGGCGGTCTTGCCTACCCCGGCATCACCGATAATCACTGGATTATTCTTGGTCCGCCGGCTGAGGGTTTGCATCACTCGTTTGATCTCATCCTCGCGACCGATGACCGGGTCGAGCTTACCCAGCCGGGCAAGATCGGTAAGGTTTCGGCTGAACTTGTCCAAAGCCTGGTATTTTTCTTCGGGATTCGGGTCTGTTATACGTTGAGACCCGCGGATATCAACGAGGACTTTTAGAATCGATTCCCGAGTTATGCTTAAACGGCCAAGGATTTTTACAGCCTCTCCATCTTTTTCATCAGAAATAGCCAGAAGAATATGCTCTATACTTACATACTGGTCCTTCATTTTGGCTGCTTCTGTAAAAGCTGCATCAAGAACAGTTTTGGTTCGCTGAGATATGTAAACATCTCCCGGCTGGCTGACCTTTGGCAGTTTATCAATAGCAAGCGCTACCTCCCGGGCCACAACACTGGGAGATACACCCAGCTTTTTCAGCATTGACCCGGCTATTCCTTCCGGTTCGTTAAGCATGGCACCCAGCAGATGCTCCGGTTCAATCTGCGGGTTATTATGCTTTGAGGCCAGAGCCTGTCCATTTTGAATTAGTTCTTGTGATTTTATGGTAAATTTATCAAACTGCATTTTTTCCTCCTGCAATTATTATATGTTATTTGAGGCAGTTTCAAAATGTTCAATTTTGTTCAAGATCAAGGAAGGCGAAAATTTTAACCACAGGAATACATGTAGTAT
>JAIWFK010000012.1:0-12314 GCA_048631695.1 Calditrichales bacterium | reverse complement strand
CATTGGATGAATCTGGCAGCGACGAGGAGTACGCGAGTTTCCCCGAGGTGCACCGCTTCCAGATCCCGCCGGGCTGCCACTGGCGGGACGTCCGCGCCCGCACGACTAATGTAGGGCAGGTCCTGTAAAACGCGCTCCGCGGCATTGAGAAAGCAAACCCGCGAGAAGGTTTTGGCGGCCTATTCGCAGGTGCTGCGCGAGCCGATGGAGACACTACTGACAACATTGGAGGAAACATTACGAGGTGAGCCGTGAACGATGAGTCGATTCAAGCCATTCGTTCCTTGGGAGACTTCACCTCCGTCTTCCTGCTGCGCCTTGGGCTGGAGGAGTTGCGCCTGCTCTTCATCCTCTGGCTTCTGTGGGAAACCCTGAACCAGGTCAGCAAGGCGGCCTCCTCCCCGGGCGAACTGAGCAGGGTCACGGAAGCCACCACTACGAGCATCCCCCTATTTTCTAAAGATTCGGTGGCTATAGCTTGACGGGGCAAACCCTTTAGTTGTTGCTCAACCTCCTGGCTAACTTCATCTGCCAACCCTCGTGAGGTAGTTATCAATATAGCTGAGGCTAAAGGGTCATGTTCCGCCTGAGCCAAAAGGTCAGCAGCACAATACTTAGGGTTAGCTCCCTCATCAGCGATAATTAACACCTCGCTTGGTCCCTGAAGCCCATCAATATCCACCGCCCCGTATACCAGCTTCTTAGCCAATACTACAAAGATATTACCGGGGCCACAGATCTTGTCCACTTTAGGAATAGACTCAGTGCCAAAGGCTAAGGCACCAATTGCCTGAGCACCACCCACACTAAAAACGCGGTCAACCTGAGCAATATCAGCCGCCACTAATGTAGGTGCAGGAATTGTCCCTTGCCCTCTCGGCGGGGTAACCAGAATAACCTCCTTGACCCCAGCCACCCTAGCCGGTATAGCCGTCATCAGCACTGTTGATGGATAGCAAGCAGTGCCACCAGGAGCATAAACACCGATGCACTCTAACGGGCGGATTAACTGATCTGTATCCAGCTTAGTGCCTCCACTCCCAAAATTATCTTTTTGTATAGTGTGAAAGGAGCGAATTTGGTCTGCTGCCAGCTTGAGTGCTGATAAAAGCTCTTCATCTACCTCCTGGTAGGCACCAGCTATCTGCTCTTTGCTCACTTCCAGTGAGGTAAGCTTTATTCCATCAATCTTCAAGGTATAATCAAAAAGGGCGGCATCTCCTCTATTACGAACGTCATTAACAATTTGCCTGACAGCCTGCTCTGGGTCATCAGTACCAAACATCTCCTTTAGCCTTTGCCTAAGCCCCGGTGAAATGGGGTAAAACTCAGCCGGTGCTTGCCTAGATAATATGGATTTTGCTGACTGAAAGCCTTCAATAATTATCAATTTAGACCTCCTCCACTCCTGCCTGTAAGGTTCTAATAATAGATTCTATCCTTCTACCCTTACTGGAACTGGATACACTGCCAGTATTACCAATCAGGCAAGCTGTTGATACAAAAAGGGTATCAATAATCTTAAGGTTATGGCGGGATATGGTTCGCCCTGTCTCGGTATTCTCAACTAAAAGGTCAGCATCCTCGGGTAAAAAGGCTTCACTGGCTCCCCAGGTAGGAATCACTCTATACATACCCAGGTGATTATCCCTGGCATATTTATCCGCTATATTTACATACTCTGAGGCTACTCTGAATGGCAGTAAGCGCTCAGCAATAAGTTGTCTTAAGCTATAAATATCGGCTACAGGCATATCCTTGCTTACTACAGCTACTATTTTTACCTTCCCAAATTTAAGGTCTAGAAGCTCGGTCACTGGGCTTGATGGAAACTGATAAAGATGCTCCCTGAGCCAATCCCTGCCGGTAATAGCCAGATCAAAATTGCCATTAGCTACCTGCAAGGGCATATCCTGAGGTCTAATCACCTTAATCATGACCCCAGCTAAGTTAGTAGTGGGTCGACGATTACCTATCGGTGATGTGTAATCATCAATCCGAATACCAGCTTTATCCAACAGACGAAGGGTAGGCAATTGCTGATGCCCATCGGGTAAAGCCAACCGGACTATGCTCTCTGCAACCTCGGGAAAGCGCTGACCAGCAATCTCTGGCATTCTCACCACCTCTGCCGAAGAGGGGTGCTTCCGTCTAACCACCGGCTTATTATTATAGATAGAAGCCAATATATCACCTAAGTCCTTGGTCTCCCAGCTACTCTTATTAGCTATCAGAAAGGCACTAAAACTAAGGACTTTAACTACAGGCACTAGCCCGTAATTAGACAGTTGCTCCTCTGCCCCTCCAGGGATTAGTATCAAATCACAACTTTCCGGGGGATAAACCTCAGCCGCTCCCCACAAAGGAAAGACACTAAACCGTCTCAGTCGTAGATTTATCGCAAAGGATCCGGCCAGGTTCGGATACTCACTAGCAATACGTATAATGCCCGGCGTGGCTTGTACCTCAGCTACTGTAGCTGCCGCCGACCTGCTAGCAGCTACATATAAGACGCCATCTCCGTATTCCAGGTCTCTCACCTTGACCAAGGCACTACTTGGGTATCTGACTAAGAGCTCTTCAATACAATCTAGCCCACAAATGCCCAAATCATAGTTTCCCACTGCTACCTGAATAGGGATATCCTTCTCATTAAATATCTTAGCTGAGAGATTGGGGAACTTTTGGGATTTAAGGCGGTAAAGACGCGCTGTCTCATGGTAGCCATCTAGTCCCCATCCTGCCCTGTGGAGTAAGCTAGCCGTCTCACCCAAAAAGCGACCCTTAGGCAATGCTATCTTTATAGGATTATTTATAAACCCACCCCTTAATCCCCCTCCCTTATCAGGAAGAGGGAATTAATCACATAAGAAAGGCTTTGCTCACCAGAGGTCGTAATGGCGACTCGCCTCTGGAGAGCGACTCTGTCGACCTCACTTTGACTCTCCTTTAAAGGAAGGGAGAGCTAGGGTTTTAAAGATGATTTTCACCCCACTTGCCTAGGCGAGCGGGGCTCCCGTGTAATTCGCCCCTTCAAACTACGCTGAATGTTCATGACCTACGGAATGCAGAATTTTATTTCTCTCAAGGAACCTCGACTTTTTCTGAAAAAATTTGTAAGCATTCAGCCACTTGTATGTCACCCTTCGCTTCGCTCAGGGCGACAGTAAGATGAACGGTTACAATAATTTTAATAACTCATCCACAGTTTGCAACTCAAACTCTTTGTGCTTTATTTGGTCGGTTAAAATAAATATAGGTGCTCTACTTTGAATATCAAGCGTCCACCCAAAATCAGTTGGCTCCTGACCGCCCAGATTAAGTTCAACCACATTACCAGCTTCACGGAGACGACTAGCTATAGTGAAACTTTCTTTTACTGCCTCTGATTGAGCCCTGATTAGAATTCTCTGACCTGAAGGCTCAGCCAGAATCTCCGGCTTTACCAGGTTCATCAGGCGGTCAATATAGAGAGCAAAACCTGATGCCGGGGTATCCTTACCCCCCATTAGAGGAATAAGGGCATCATATCTCCCTCCGCCGGCTACCTTCTCATCACCTATAAAGAACTGATAAATCACCCCAGTATAGTATTCAAAGCCCTTTCCCGAGGTTATATCAATCTGGTAATTGCAATCCAGAGCATCAAGAAAGTCAACTATACTTATAAAGTCATCAATGGGCGGCTCAAGCTCAGCTAAATTCTGGGTAAATAGCGCCTTCAAATTTTTAAGAAACCCGGATGATTTCCCCTTCGAGTTTAGTAATAGGGACAAAGCCTCTCCTAGCTCAGGTCTCCCCGCCTTTATTCTGGACAGCGCTTCCACATCCCCATCCAAAATCTGGTCAAATACCTTGGTTTGCTCTCCAGGGCTCAACTCAAGCTTGGCCAGTAATGCCCTTATTAAGCCGGCGTGCGATAACCTCAGCTCAATACCCCCAATTCCTAATCTTTTCAAAACCTCTAAAGCCAGGGTTATCAATTCTACATCGGCTATAGTTGAACCCACCCCTATAAGCTCAGCCCCACATTGCCATCTTTCCCTCGTCTCCTTCCCCGTCGGCTCAAAGATAAAGATATTAGTCACATAAAAGAGCCTGGCTAACTTGTTCTCTGCCATGCTATCAATATAAAGCCTGACAACAGGAATAGTGCCATCAGGTCTCAGCACTACCCTCTCCCCACTCCAGCCATCCCAATCAAGAAAGGAATATACCCTATTTAACATACCGGGGGTAAGTGTCCCGGTTGAGGTGAATAGGTGGAGATATTCAAGCGTGGGTGTCCTTACCTCCTTATATCCCGATTTAAAACAGCAGTCTCTAAATGCTCCCTCAATTAGGCGGAACCTTGTCATTTGCTCGGAAGATAAGTCTCGACTTCCCTTACACCTTTGTACTCTCATAGCGCACCTTTGAGGTTAATAGTCGGTAAATTCTAACACTAATTTACCTAGCTATTCAACCAAGACTTTTTGCAATAGGACTGCATTCAAGTTATAATTCGATTATGCTAAAAATTACACGCCTTCTACTACTAATGGGTTTATTAATCACCGCCTTAATAGCCATTGGGGCTCAGGCGGCTAGCTCCAGAATTGATGTGCTTCATGCCAAAGGAACCGTTAACCCTGTCCTCGTTGATTATATTGAGCGTGGCATTGCCCAGGCAGAGGAAGATAACGCCATTGCCTGCATCATTCAAATGGATACACCCGGTGGTCTGGACACCTCTATGCGTCTCATCGTGCAGAGCATCCTTAATGCAAAGGTTCCGGTAGTGGTATATATCCCCTCAGGAGCTCGAGCCGCCTCAGCCGGATTTTTCATCACTATAGCTGCTCATGTAGCCGTTATGGCACCAGGGACTGAGATTGGCGCTGCTCACCCGGTGGCACTAGAGGGCGAAATGACGGAAGCTATGGAAGCGAAGGTGGTCAATGATGCTGCAGCTTATGCCATAAGTATCGCTGAGGCTCATGGGCGCAATACGGAATGGGCAGAAGAGGCAGTTAGAGAAGCAGCTTCACTCCCAGCGCACCAGGCTCTGGAGCTTAATGTTATTGATATGACTGCCCCCAACCTTGACGCCCTCATCTCTCAACTTGATGGTTGGCAGGTAACCATGCTTGATGGTGGTATGGTCACACTGAACACTCAAGGAGCCACCATTAAGGAAGTCAAGATGAATTGGGTCGAAGACTTCCTCTATGCTATTGCTGACCCAAATATTGCTTATATATTATTAAGCCTGGCTATGCTTGGCATAATGGTTGAAATCTCTAACCCGGGTCTTATTTTCCCTGGTGTAGTCGGTGGCATCTGTGGACTACTAGCCTTCTACTCACTGGGAATGTTACCGGTAAACTATGCTGGGGTTCTACTTATAGTTCTAGCCTTCGGTCTCTTTATCGCTGAGGTATTTACTGCCACCTTTGGTTTATTTACCGCAGGGGGCTTAACCTCACTAGTTATTGGCTCATTAATCTTATTTAAGGGGGGTCCATTGTTTCAAGTAAATCCGTGGCTGATTGCTATAGTTTCAATTTGTATTGCTGCTCTGTTCGCCTTTGTAATTAATCGAGTAATCAAGGCGCACCGATACCAGGCAACCACCGGCAGGGAAGAGCTGGTGGGAAAGACGGCTGTAGTCAAGGTAGCCCTGGAGCCTGAGGGAACAGTTTTCTTCAAAGGTGAACGCTGGACAGCAGTATCAGAGAAGGGTCGGGTGGAACCCGGGGAGGAGGTGATTATAACCAAGGTTGATGGCTTAAAACTATATGTAACCAGAAAGGATGGGGGAGGTAAGTAAACGAGCCCAATTAGTATCGATATGATTATTTTAGCTGTGCTTATAGTTATTCCGAAATCTTATTTGCTGGGAGGTCTCCATTGTTTCAAATAGACCCGAATTGGTTTCAAGTAGACCCGTGGTTAATTGCCATAGTTGCAATTAGTGTAGCTGCTTTCCTTGCCATCGCAATTATTTGGGGAATCCGAGCCCACCGCCACCAGGCATCTGCAGGCAGGGAAGACCTGATAGGAAAGAGTGCCGAAGTCAAGATAGCCCTGGAACCCAAAGGAGTAGTCTTCATTCAGGGCGAACGGTGGACAGCAATTTCAGAGAAGGGTCGAGTGGAACCCGGGGAGGAGGTGATTATAACCAAGGTTGATGGCTTAAAACTATATGTAACTAAGAAATAACAGAGGAGGCAAACAATGGACTTAATATGGATTGGTGCAATTGTTTTAGCTGCGCTCATGATTATTCCGATGACAGTCAAGATTGTTACTGAATATGAGCGCGGGGTTATCTTCCGCCTGGGTCGACTGATTGGAGCCAAGGGTCCCGGTCTATTCCTAATCATTCCCTTCGTTGACCGGATGATGAAGGTAGACCTTCGGGTGGTAACTATGGATGTCCCATCACAAGAGGTAATCACCAAGGACAATGTTACCGTCAGGGTAAATGCAGTAGTATACTTCAGGGTAGTCGACCCTGAGGCGTCTGTAGTTAAGGTTCTAGACCATATCAGAGCCACCTCACAGATATCCCAGACGACACTGCGAAATGTATTGGGGCAATCCGAACTGGATGAACTATTGACAGAAAGGGAAAAACTTAATCAAATGCTACAGAGGATAATTGACGAGCATACTGACCCGTGGGGGGTAAAGGTCAGCACGGTAGAGATTAAGGAGGTTGAACTCGCTGAACAGATGAAGCGGATGATGGCAGCTCAGGCTGAGGCGGAGAGAGAAAGAAGAGCCAAGATTATTCACGCTGATGGTGAGCTTCAAGCTTCATCAAGGCTGCTTGAAGCCGGGATTATTATGGCCAAAGAGCCAGTCACACTACAGCTCCGCTACCTGCAAACACTGACCGAGATAGCCTCGGAAAGAAACAGCACCCTAATCTTCCCCTTGCCCATTGACCTTATTACTATGTTTATGAACCGAGGTGCCAGCACGCCACCAAGCGAGAAACCCAAAAAATAGCTCTCGGCCATAATATTACCTTATTAAGAAGCAATCCAGAGCCTGCTATCAAGTGCAGGCTCTGGAAAAAGAGTCTTTATTAATCACGCAGGGTAACATCTCCGCCGGCTATCTTGGTCAGGCTTGCATCTGACTGGCGCAGTAGCAGACTGCCGTCTGGAGCTACTGATTCGGCTATACCTTCATATATATTTTTGCCCAATTTTACTGTAACTCTTCTACTCAGTGTTACTAACCTATCCCGCCATTCTTCAAAAATCTCCCCTCCCGTCTGGAGCATTAAATATAACTTTTCTATTTCGACCAATAGTTGTCGTATTACATCTAACCGTGATACCTCTTCCCCCAGCTCATCGGAGAGACTGGTGGCAATGGGTTGAATCTCAGGAAAATCGGAAAGCCTGAGATTAACATTCACTCCAATACCGATGATGGCATAGTCCACTACCTTGCCCTTGACATCACCTTCTATTAAAATCCCCCCCACTTTCTTATTATCGATAAGGACATCGTTAGGCCACTTAATCTGTGATTTCAGACCGGTGACTGCCTCAATACAATGAACCACAGCTAGAGAAGCTATCATAATGAGGGAAGGCAGGTGGGCTACATCGGGATAGAGGATAACAGACAAAGCAATATTACCCCTGGGTGATAGCCATAGGCGCTTCAGTCGACCCTTACCTGCGGTTTGCTCATCGGCAACGATAACAGTACCCTCTGCCGCTCCCCGTTGAGCCTCACGCTTTGCCTCCTCCATTGTTGAAGTCAGTTTCGGATAGTGAATAACCCTCTGCCCGATAAAATGGGTCTCCAAATTACCAGTGATAGAAGCCACCGATAAACTATCTCGCCTCATTCCCAACGCCACCCTCAAATAGGGAATTATTCCAGTTCGCTATCTGCGCTTAACTCTGAGAATTGGTAATTCAGATTCTCTGCCTCAAGTCGCTCAAGTAGGTCAGGTATGGCGTCATCGCTACAGAGTATAACGGAGGATAAACCAGATTGAGCCGCTTCAATAACTGCCTCTGTCACACCATAGAAATAGTGAGGCTCAACGCCTATGCGCCGTAGTGTAATCAAAGATTCAATGCCTATAGCGCCAACAAGCTCTTTCTTGTCAAGCTTCTTTTTCAACCTTTCAAGGTCAACATTCCTAGAGCTGCCCCTTTGAATGCTAGGTACCTTTAAAACAGTTATCTTTCCTATCTCAAATTCTATTATTCCCTGTATGTTTGAGACGCCTACATCCTCGCCCTTTCTGGCACTGCCAACTGTTATTCCTTTCACTGCCGTGCCTAAAGCATTAGTGGCAAAAAGCAAGCCATCTTTCATCTCTAACCCCACTACTTGACCTCGAAATAAGTCGTGCTCGGCTACCGCAGCAGAAACTGTAATATTCGTTATTGCCTTCTCTACAAATTCGAAGTAGCTTCGTAGCTTTCTAAGCTCCTTTATAACCCAGTTTACGCCCTCAGTGGTTACTCTATATCTGGAACGCCCAGCGGAGGTAAGCGAGCCATCCTTCATCATCTCCTTGATATATTCCGAAACCGCCTGTGGGGTGATAGCGAGCTTCCGAGCAATATCTTTCTGCTGTATATTGGGCTGATTTGCAGCTACCTGAACCAATATCTGAAATTTCGTGGTTAGATTCTTATTCCGCAATATTAGGGTCATGGCTAATAATGCCTTTCTGGAAGGTCAAAATCAGTTTTTTAGTAAAACCACTTCTACTTTGAATAGTAGACAATGTTATCCTCTGCCCTCCACTTATCACCTTCTTGATTGTAGCATCAACCTTCACGAATTCGCAATGGTCTGGTCTCACCTTTTAGTGATGCCATCAATTGTATTCTTTTTCTCGCCCTCACTTCTGGCGCATATATTGTACCCTTCAATAAGCCGTTCCAACTCTGTTGCGCTGCCTCATCCTCACTTTTTAGGGAAGCAAGTACTGCCCCTTTACAGCAGTCGATTTTTACTCTAAAATAGATACGATTGGGGCGGGAGTAGCTCAGTGGTAGAGCATCTGCTTCCCAAGCAGAGGGTCGCGAGTTCGATCCTCGTCTCCCGCTCCATAAAGCTATGGCGACGACCTGCCTAAGTTTAAGAGGCAAAGCTAGGGCAAGTCTAGCAGCGACGACTTACATAGTACGAACTTCAATCCTTATGGCAGTGAAACCAGACTTCATCTTCTTGAGGTTCAATATAATAAATATCATTGCCGATGCAAGTCAAGTTTATCATGTGTGGTTCGCCCTGCTTCTCAATAATAGTAGCCGACATCAGAAAACCACTCTTAGCTGCTCTTCTCTGTAATTGAAAAGCATAGTCGTCACAATCATACTTATCACTCTGCCGACAAACACCGTCCTCTCCAGCCACTAAGTGAATATATTGGTCAGTGTCATCCTCAGCCAGCCACCTCTCCAGTTCCTCAAGCGAGGTAAATTCCCGCAACTCAACGGGTTTGTCTACCGCAGCTTCCTTAATAGCTTCATTTTCCCTTCCGACTTCTCGGTCAGCATGCTGGATATTACCCGGGGATTCAATATGGTTAATCTGACCTTGACGGTACCCATTTATGAAACCCTGCTCGTAACCGAGGTCGAAGTCGTTTACGGATGATTCAGCTTGCCCAAACAAACTACTATGGAGGAGTAGCCCCAAAAAAGCCAGGGTCAGGCTAAAACTTATTGCACACAACCACTTTGATTTCTTATTCATTCCTTATCTCTAACTCAGCTTCTTCATCGTTCTACTTCCACTTTACCAGCCTCACATTAATTGGCTGTAAAATAGTTATTAAACTGCCATTAAGAATCCACACACGCTGGATAACACCATTACCTATCTTGACTTATTGTCACATTTTTCCCATATATTTGCGTATAATTAATTAATTTCAATACTGCAATAATCCAAATGTCATATATATTGACTTTTTGTCTCATTTGTGCTACAGTTCACATACAATATGTAAATAAGTCGCCAAAAATACCTATTTAGAGGTGTAATTATGAAACGAAATAATATTCTGGCAATACTTGCAGGAGCTATTGTTCTTAGCTTCACCTTAGTTCTATTTCCTGTAAGCAGCCGGATGCTACCAGTACAGGCAGCCATAAACTGGACTAAATATGGTGGCAATCCGGTTCTCGAGGAAGATTCCGGTGAGTGGGATGAAGGCGGTGTTGGTGCTGCCTGCGTTATAATAGATGGCTCTACCTATAAGATGTGGTATACCGGTCTGTATGTCGGTCCAGAGCCAGCAATAGGCTATGCTACCTCCAGTAATGGTAAATCGTGGACAAAATACGGTGCCAATCCGGTACTGACTAAAGGTGCTCCCGGTGATTGGGATGATGAGGGTGTAGGCTCCTGCTGTGTCATCAAGGAAAGCGATACCTCATATAAGATGTGGTATACCGGTACCGCTGATAGCAATTTTAGTGCGATACCAGCCATCGGCTATGCTACTTCTAGCGATGGTGTAACGTGGACAAAACAGGGTAGGGTATTTCAGGGTAGCGGTGCCTGGGAAGCTGCCGGTGTTCTATCGCCCATTGTCATCAAGGAAAGCGATACCTCATATAAGATGTGGTACAGCGGACGGGTGGATGATGGCGACATCGGCAACCTCCAGATTGGCTATGCTACCTCCACCGACGGAGTAACCTGGGTGAAATATGGGACGGCACCAGTGCTAGCCAAAGGGACTGGCTCCAACTGGGACTCACGCGGGGTTGGTGTTGGTACCGTGATTAAGGAGGGCAGCTCCTATTTTATGTGGTATACTGGCTATAAGGGCTATGGCGAGGCTGAAATAGAGAGTGCCATCGGCTATGCTTTCTCCAGCAACGGTATATCCTGGGTAAAGTCAGGCAGCAACCCGGTGCTGAGCAAAGGCGCCGGCTGGGAAGCAAAAGCGGTAGGTGCTCCCTGGGTTACTTACTACAATAGAACCTTCCGCATGTGGTATTCCGGGCTGGATACCAACTTTGACCCTGCCCTGGGTTATGCCTACTATATGGTGCCTAGTCCTGGGCCTGGGCCTAAGCCTAAACCCAAACCGCCGACACCGCCCCCAGGCACTACCGATGTATCCGATTATATAAACGAGGATGGTGTATTTACTGAAGGCGTAACTGCCGAAAGTGAAGACTGTAATTGCTGGGTCACTATTGGTGAAGGCACCACAGGTCTTACCGAAGACGAAGCGCCACTCAGCGAGCTAAGCATGGTAACGATGGAAGAGACACCACCTCTACCTGACTGGGCTAATGTCATTGGTTTGGTTTGCGACCTCGGACCTGATGGGGCTACCTTTGACCCGCCAGCAACCCTTTGTTGCACCTATGACCCAACTGTAATACCTGAAGGTGTCGCTGAACAAAACCTGGTTCTCGCCATGTGGTATGAGGTGGCTGGTGAATGGGTTAATCTAGATTCTACCGTTTACACGGCGACTCATACTATCTGTGCCCCAGTAAGTCACTATACTCCCTTTACCACTTTGGCTTATACTCGTCCTGCCCTTTTTATCACCAGCGACTTGACCATAGTCCCTGAAGTGGTTGATATCGTAGAGGCTGTAACTATCAGTGTGTCTGTGGCTAACACCGGTGACCTCGCCGGCAGCCATAAAGTGATATTAAAGATAGATAATGTAGGGGTAGCCACCGAGGATATTACCCTAGCCGCCGGTGCTAGTGAGACGGTTACCTTTACCATATCTAAGGATACTGACGGAACCTATACAGTAAACATTGATGGCCTAGCTGGTACATTCGTGGTCAATCCAGCCCCCACAACACCTCCACCACCCCCAGCCAAACCAACTAATTGGTTGCTCATCGGTGGTATTATCGGCGCCTGCATAATAGTTATACTTACGGGCGTGGCTGTTTTTCTGGTAACCCGTCGAAGGGCATGACATGACTTAGCCGCTGAAGCACAGGAGGAGAGCTTTGATTCTCTTCCTGTGCATAGGCTATGAGTGCTTCTAAGTAGGTGATAATCCGGGACGATTGAATAGAAACCGACTATGGTAGGTAGCTAATCTTGACCTCTCCCTCCCCTGTCTCTACACTAACCATAGTTGGCAACTCAGTCACCTCTGGGTCATATCTGGAGATATCAAGCCACGGTGGCATCCCGATAATCCACACCTTCCCCTTCTGCATCACTCGCCAGTAGAAAATACCATTGGTCAGTGCTTCTTCATCAGCCAGAGTGTAATCTAGGCCATATAGCTTACTTTTGGCCACCACAGGTGAGCTGAAATTAAAATCATCATCAACCTCAAG
>JAIWFK010000011.1:0-12446 GCA_048631695.1 Calditrichales bacterium | reverse complement strand
CAGAACATAAGGGGCTACGCTATCCTGCAGCTCCTCCTGGGTAATATCGGCGTGGCCGGTGGTGGTATAAACGCTTTGAGAGGAACATCTAACGTACAGGGCTCGACTGACATGCTACTCCTCTACCACCTGTTACCTGGATATCTGTATATGATTAATCACAACGAGCAGTCACTGGATGACTATCTGGCGAGTGCCAAGAAAGGAAGGGGTATCGTTACACCCCAGGGTCTAGCCGGAGACAAGAGCGCTGCCTGGTGGTGGTATAACGATGCTGACCCGAACTCCAAGAAGTACATAGTTAGCCTGCTTAAGGCGTGGTACGGCGATAATGCTACTGCGGCCAATAAATTTGGCTTCAACTATCTACCCAAGAAGACGAGCGGTGATGATTACAGTCACATGGCCATCTTTGAAGCGGTGGTCGCCGGGATAATTAAAGGTATGATGGTCTGGGGTCAGAACCCGGCAGTGGGCGGTCCTGACGCCGAGGGTGAACGAAAAGCTCTGGAGAAGCTAGACTGGCTGGTAGTAAGCGACCTGTTTGAGACGGAGACGGCAGCTTTCTGGAAGAGGGCTGGAGCCGACACAACCAACATTGACACGGTTGTATACCAACTACCGGCAGCCTGCTCCTATGAGAAGCAGGGCAGTATCTCCAATAGTGGGCGCTGGGCTCAGTGGCGATACAAAGCCATCGACCCCATAGGAGAGGCCAAATCGGACCTGGCGATTATAGATGCTCTCACACTCAAGCTTAAGGAGCTCTATGCCAGTGAGGGTGGCCCACATGAAGATGCTATAACCAAGCTGTTTTGGGATTATCACACCAGCGGCGAATATGCTGATGAGGCTGATCCCAATGTGGTAGCCAAAGAAATAAATGGATACGACTGGAACACCGGAGCTGTAGTCCCCAGTTTTACGAAGCTCAAGAGTAACGGAGACACAGTTTCGGGCAACTGGCTCTACTGTGGCATGTTCGCCGAAGACGGTCGCAACAAAGCCAAGGATCGTGACCCTGTAGATGCGAGTGGTATCGGCCTTTATTCCGGATGGACATGGTGCTGGCCGGTGAACAGGCGCATTATTTACAATAGAGCATCGGTTGATTTTGATGGCAATCCATGGGATGCTACCCATCCTGTTATCAGGAGAGTTAGTGGTAAGTGGATTGGCGATGTCCCCGATGGAGGGTGGCCAGCCATAAACGAAGCTGCGGAAGGCAGCAAATTCCTACCTTTCATCATGCACAAGGAAGGTGTTGGACACCTGTGGGGTCCGGGTCGAGCCGACGGACCTTTGCCTGAAGCCTACGAGCCGTGGGAAAGCCCGCTGGACATGAATATAATGACGGGTGTCAGTGATACCGAGGCCAGGGGCACACCAGGATTTAACAACCCCTGCTGCTATGTTGGTGACCTGGACGGTATGAACGAGCGAGGAACATCTGATGAGTATCCCTGTGTAGGCATGACCTACCGGCTGACAGAACACTGGCAGGCCGGGCAGATGACCCGAAATCATCCATGGCTTATCGAGTTGCAACCGCAGCCGATTGCTGAGCTGGGTGAAGAACTGGCACGAGACAGGGGAATCAAGAATGGTGATATAGTTGAGGTATCCACAGCCAGAGGCTCCATCCAGGCGGTTGCCATTGTTACCAAACGTTTCAGAAGACTCAGAATAGGAACAAAGGATGTTGACCATGTTGGGGTACCCTGGCACTGGGGCTATACGGGGCGTTCGATAGGTATCAGCCCTAATGGTAGTAGTGGTAACGTTCTTACGCCTCATGTTGGTGATGCCAACACAACCATTCCGGAGTATAAGACTTTCTTGTGTGATATAAGGAGGGTGTGAGATGGCTCAAGCGATATTGTACGATGCTACGAAATGTACGGCTTGTAGAGCCTGTCAGGTTGCCTGCAAGCAGTGGAACGAACTACCAGCAGAGACGACTACCAATTGGGGAACCTATGAGAACCCACGTGACCTCTCGTCACATACCTGGGTGAAGATAAAGTTCAAAGAGCTGCCCAAAGATACGGGTATTGACTGGTTATTTACCCGGCAGGCTTGTATGCACTGCACTGATGCCAGTTGTGAGCAAGTCTGTCCTACCGGGGCTATATCTCACCAGGATGGGTTCGTCATTATCGACCAAGAGTGGTGTATAGGTTGTGGTTACTGTACTCAAGCCTGTCCCTTCCACATCCCCCATAAAGACGAAGTTCTGGGAATTGTGCGAAAGTGCACTTCCTGTATCAGCCGGCGTTCCAATGGCCTGGAACCGACCTGTGTCAAAACCTGCCCTACCGGCGCCCTGATAATTGGTGACCGTGATGCATTAGTGGCCGAGGGGAGGAAACGAGTCGAGGCTCTTAAAGCCGAGGGGTATAGTGATGCTTACTTATATGGCGATGAGGAATTGGGGGGTCTTCATGTACTGTATGTCCTGGATGATTCCCCTGTGGTCTATGGTCTGCCGGAATCACCGCAAGTAGCTATATCCACCTCGGTTGGTCAATGGATGAGCGGTATTCTTACTGCTGGGGTATTAGCCGCTTTACCCTTCTGGTTGCTGTTCAGGCGAAGAAAGCAGATTGAAGCGGAACAAAAATCTAAAGTAGAAGGAGGCGTAAGATGATAGCTTGGGGTGCAATACTTTGGTTCTATCTATGGATGGCAGGTATGGCTGGAGGTGCTTACTTTGCTGCCTTTCTAGCTGACCGCTTCACTGGTGGAGGTAATAAGTCAGCGTTGCGATTGGCAACTTATGTGGGCATTCCCCTGGCGATTATAGGAGTAATACTCCTGGTTATAGACCTTGGTCAGCCGCTTCGTTTCTGGCACCTATTCACTCAATTCAAGGTGATATCGCCGATGTCGATGGGCACCTGGATTTTGCTGATGTGGGTAGGTATCGCCATTGTAATGGTTATCGCATGGTGGTTTGAGAATCGCCTTAGTGAAGGGGTAGCCAACCGTCTCCGGAGATTAACAGGATTTCTGGGTTGGATTAATTTGGTATTATCCGTATTGCTCATAGCCTATACTGGTGTTCTTTTAGCTGTCAGTAGTCAGTCGCTGTGGGCAGGTACAGTTCTATTGCCTGCTCTCTTTGTTGCCTCAGCTATCTCTACGGGAATAGCAATACTCGTTATCGCCGCCTTAATTGCCAATGCCATAAGCAAGGGAGGCCTCGTTGAGCTGAAACTGGCCCTGAACCAAGTTTTTGGTTCTACCGATTGGACAGTCCCCAACCGAACGGTAGCACGGTTAGCTGAAGCAGATGCTATCGTAATTGTTGTCGAGCTGGTAGTGCTGATAGGGTATGCTATCTGGATGTCTGTCTCCACTATGGCAGGTGCCGGTGAAGCGCTTGGGCTACTCACCACCGGGGCACTGGCGGTACCGTTTTGGGTGGGCGTAGTTGTTCTGGCATTGCTGGCCCCATTCGCCTTGGACATTGCCAGTTGGGGGAAGGAGATTGAGAAAAAAGCAGTATGGCGCGCCATCCTAACATCCTCGGCGTGTGTGATACTAGGTGGTTTTATCCTGAGAGCGGTGATAGTGATAGGGGGGCAGATGTGAAGGGAGATTTAGGTGGCGACAGGGGTGGATAACATTCTTAGAAAGCTGGAAGAATGGAGACAGAAGGAGGAAATTAACCCAAAGTTAATTGATTTTTACCGAAGGTTGTTGCACATTCAATCGGGGGCTGAGCGGCGTATAGGTACACCCGACCATTGTTTAACTGGTGATATTGCCAGTAAGCAAATAGAGCAAGGGTTGCCGCTAATAGGTTTTAATGACCTTGCCCTCGATTGGTCATTATTGCAGGATATATTCGTTGAAGTTACTGATGCCTTTGCTACATATTCGGAGCTTTTTAGTGAGTTCCCCGAGAGCCTGAAGAAGCCGGAGACCTGTCCCTCCCTCCCCGAAGAAACAGCTAAGGCGTGGTTCGAGGGAGGTAGATTGCCTTCCCTGAAGGGAGTCGATGCTCTCAGTGAACATCTCTTTGAGGCTATTATCCACGCCACTTTCAAGCCTTTTCTGGTCAGCTATTCTGAAGCCTTGCTTGGCTTGGTTAAGCAGGAGCGCTGGCGGCGTGGATATTGCCCAATTTGTGGGGGCAATCCCGACTTTGCTTTTCTGGATAACGAGCGAGGGGCAAGGTGGCTCTTGTGTTCTCGCTGTGATGCTGAGTGGCTCTTTCAACGTTTGGAGTGTCCCTATTGCGGCACCGAGGATCAGAATGCCCTATCCTATTTCACCGATGATGAAGGGATTTATCGGCTCTACGTATGTGAGAAGTGTAAGCGATATCTAAAAGCTATAGACCTACGCCAAGCTAAATCTGAGGTTTCATTGCCTCTGGAACGATTGTTCGCCTTCGCTCTTGATGCACAAGCCCGGGAATATGGGTACAGTCCCTGTGACAGGGCTTGTACCAGAGTGAAGCGATGAAGAGACAATTCATTTACTTGGTGTGTTTTTACGAAGCCAGGTCCTTCCTCAGGGCTTAGCTAGCATAATTGGATTTATTAGGGGAAACGCCTCTGAGGAGCACGGCAACTTAAATTACCTTCTTATGTCTGCTTATTTCAGTTGGAAGCTATTACCGGCTGCTAGTAATTGAAAATTCGAGTTGAGTTAATTATAATTGGGATATAGAGAGGGATCCCTCTCGCCTCAATAGAAGTTAGCTAATATCGGTATTTTCTTTGTATGGAGGGAGCTATGGCATTGCCTCATATGGGACCCTTGGAGATCGGCCTAATCGTGTTGGTTATTTTGATTGTCTTCGGGGCGGGAAAACTGCCACAGGTTGGTGGGGCTATCGGTAAGGGGATGAGAGCATTCCGCAGGGGACAGCGTGGTGAAGACGATGAGGTGGAAGAGGAACTTGCCAAACGCAAAAAGAAGGTCACCAAGAAGACAACCAAGACTAGCAAGGAGTAAGAGAAAAAACTATATTCCTAGGGCTATAGGCAGAAGGTCATTATCCCTGGACAGTAGCTAAATTATCTTATGACTTAATCCTCAAGTAGTTAATAATGAGGTGAGGGTAATGAGTTTTCTTGACATGGGAATGATGGAGTTATTATTAATCTTGGTCGTAGCCCTGATGTTATGGGGACCAGGAAGGCTACCAGAAATTGCCAGGAAAATAGGGAGAACGATACATGCCTTGAGAAAAGCTACCTTCGACCTTACAGCAGCAGTGACCAAGGAAATAGATGACGAAAAGGACAGTGCACATCAGCCAGGAAAAAATAGTGGCGATAAAATCGGGGAATCGGCAGAGGCAGGCAGGGCAGGACCGCAGCGCAGAAGTGATTGACCTGGAAGCCTAGTAGGACATTAGCAGAATATGAGCGATGATAAAAAGTTGAGTGTCCTCAGGCATATCGGCGAGCTTCGCCACCGCTTAATTATTAGTGTTATCGCAGTAGTAATTACTTCAATCATATCTTTCATATTCTTTGAGCAGATATTTGATATTCTGCTTGCTCCCGCTCCCCAAGACATCACTCTCATCTACATCGAGATGACCGAGATGATTGGCACCATTATGAGGGTGTGTATAATCAGTGGTATTATACTGGCCATGCCCTACCTGACTTATCAACTTATTATGTTTGTCTCCCCGGCACTAACCCGTAAGGAAAAAAGGTATGTTTATTTCATACTCCCATGGGTAGCACTGATGTTCGCCGCCGGTGTCACCTTTACTTACTTCATTCTAATACCACCAGCAACAGAGTTCTTGATTACATTCGGCAGTGATATAGCTGCTCCCCAGATTAGGATTGGCAATTATATCTCAATCGTAACCAAACTTCTGCTGGCTATTGGTCTTGTCTTCGAGATGCCAGTAGTAACCACTTTCCTGGCAAGGATTGGTGTTCTCAAGCCAAAGTGGCTGTCTGATAAGCGGAAGGTAGCATTTATTTTTGCCTTTGTTCTCGGCGCCATAATTACTCCTACCTTTGACCCTATAAATCAGACCCTTGTTGCTGCTCCGTTAATAATCTTATATGAGATGTGTATCTGGTTGGCTAAGCTTGTCCAGAAAAGGGAGACCTCGCCAACAACCTGACTCCTGCTGTAGCCTGTGGACATAAATGGCAAACTCGGGAAAGTGCTGAGATAATTTTTCGATACGGCTTATACTGTCTGTAGTTTGCAAGCGAGGTGCTATTATTGGAGGGACTCAGGAATCTTATATAGATAAATTGGCCGGGAGGGATTACCCGTGGAGTATGTAACGTGTGCAATGTTAACTGGTTGCCATTTAGTTATTTCAAAGCCACGGCTAACTATACGCATTCCGAACTTTACGTCCTTTTCAAGCTTGGGCGTTAACAATTTAATGGCTTCAGGTGATAGGTATAGAGCAATGACCGAAGCCTCCGAAATATCAGCTTTAAACAGGTCTCCTTTGATTACTGTTATTTTGTCTTGAAGGTTTTGGTGTTTTATCTCACTCAGAGAGGCTTGATAGAAATCTTCATTGATTTCGTATCCAATAGCTTTTTTAGCTCCAAATTCCTTTACCGCGGCAATAAGAATACGCCCATCTCCGCTACCTAAATCGTAAACTACATCTTCACTCCCAACCTGAGCCAGTTGTAACATCTTCCTGACAATATGAGGTGATGTCAGCACCAATGGGAGAAAACGGTCTAAATTCAAGCTTGCCCAAGGAGTCGAACTCATGCTTGCCTCTCTTTCTTAAGCTCGCTTAATTCTTAGATAGGAGTTTATTTGCGAGCAACATTATTTCAGGTTTACCAGTTTAAAACCAATATATTGTAACATAGAATGAATCTTATCTTTAATTTGGACTCATGACGAGCTCTTTGAGACTTCAACGGATTTCAATAATCTGACCAACTTCCAGGAGATAGTTTCGCAAAGCACATTTATATCCTCGGTTGAAAGGTAGTCAGAGATAGAGCTGTCAAACAGTATGCTCCCCTCGGGAACAAACTCATCGTCACCTCGCCATAAAATAAGGGTTATAGCTACCCGACCGAAAGCATTAATAGTTACCGCCACATCACCATAATCAGCTTCATACCCTCCTAGTCTCTTGGCAGCGTCTAATAGTAGGCGGGGCTCTTTACTAAAGTAGTCTAGCAGGGGCTTTATAGCTCTCTTGTAAAATGACGGGAAATAGTTAGCCCCTTCTGGCAATTCTTTATAGGCAATCACCTTATTACTTATAGGAGTACCTTTGGCTAAGGTCAAATAGTGAAGTATCAATATCTTGTCTCTTATTGGCACCTCCTGGTTGCTATCTATTAATGAAATATTTATATCAGGAAAGGTGATTTGGTAGGATTGATTTAAATAATTCAGTAAAATTAGTTCTTTGGTATTTATTACTTGGTATTGCGCACCGCTTCTGAGGCATAGCTGGTCAATATCACCAATCTTACTCAGCTGCTCACAGGCAAGCTTATAAGCCATTTCGTAAGCATATTCGTAATTTCGCTGCTTCGGTAATAACAAATATCTACTTTCTATTCAGTGGTCGTTACAGAGTTATATTATAACGTTGAGGCTATAGCTCAAGCCAGGAATGAGAGTAAAGTGATTCACCCATAAGAACCCTGACCGTTTTTACATATTTTACCTCTTCCTCATCTAAAGATGAGAGGTCAGGTTTGTCGCCATCCATTACCCGATGCACCAGGTCAACGAGTTCAGGCTTCTCGCCCTTGGCTATCCTTATCAACTCGGAGTCAAAGGCATCAACTATGGCTGAATGAATTTCATATTTCATAAGCATCATTAAGTAAGTACGATTAAGATAGGGTCTGAGGTGGGTAGGGGAGCCGTTGGAGATATTAGATAAGCCCGCAGTAGATTTACATCCAGGGGCAATATCTTGGAGCATACTCATAAATTCCAGGCATGGTTTCACTTGGTTGGTATCCACATTAACTGCCGGGGTCACGATAGGGTCGAACCAGATATTCTCATTGGGGATACCCATTTCATTGGCGCTATAGGCAAGCTCAACAGCTATAACCCCTCTCTCGGCGGCATCCCGAGGCATTCCCTCTCTTCCCCATAGAAGTCCAACCATATCAGCGTTATACTTTTTTATGAGAGGTAATTCTTCCTCCATCCTTGTCAGAGAGATAGAATTAATCAATGCCTTACCTTTATGCACCTTTAGTCCAGCCTCCATAGCTACTGGATTTGTCGTATCTAGAGACAATGGCAAATTGGTAACCTCTTGCACTGTCTTTACCGCCCATTCCATTAACTCATCCCCAGCCTTTCGCGCCGGACCAATATTGAGGTCAAGATAATCTACGCCAGTCTCAGCCTCAGCCTCGGTCAGTTCCTGAATCGGCTTGGGGTTTCTCCCCCTCAGAGCCTGACCGATAATATTTGACATAATATTAATATTTTCCCCGATAAGTATCATTACTCTCCTCCTGATGATTTCCATGTCTTGAGATAGGCTGGAAGATGAGCTGCATCTCTGGGACCAATCAGAATCTCCCAGCCTGGTAATTCCTCTTCCAAACCACCACTTTCAGCGGCAGCATAACCGGGGATTATCAATTTGTTGTGTTTAACCATGTTATCAATTCCACATTTTTTAACAAAGGGACCAATAGTATCGGCGACAAATTTTCCTGCTGCCCAGGCAGTCAATACTGAAAGCCCTTCAGTATCCTGAACGAGGAGATAACTGGGAACCTTGCTGCTTTCAATTTCACCGGAGACAATGAAGTAGGTGAGTGAGAAGTTGGTAGTAAGTAGCACCGGTGATTTTTCATCAGGACTACCAATTTCGTATATTCCCTCCGTAGTAGCTAGCGGTCGTTGGGGGTCGGTATAGATGTTCATCCTTTCTACGAGAAGGGGGAACAGGCTTTCACCCTGAAAATCAGAAAGAACGATAATACCACTATATTTAGCCACAAATACGGAGGCAATTACCGCTTCCTTCATCGGGTCATCAGTCATCTCGCAAGGGAAAACGATAGTAGGAAAGCCTAAGGGGCGAAACTTATTCATTAGGGCAGCGCTCCTGATGATTACCTGCTCCTCAAATGCCTGATAAACAGTCCTTGACCCAGAATCAAGAATAATCTCTTTAATCCCTGACTCACTTAATTTGGTAGTCAGTTGAGCGAGTTTCTCCAGGCTGGAGGCTTTAGCTGCTACCGGACATGAATGCTCCTTAGCTAAATCTACCACACCAGCTACATTGTCTTCAGTAGCGGCGTATATTAGGGGTTTCAGCTCAGCGCAAGCCTTTAAACCGGCAGCCAGAACATCTGGGTTACCGCTCATCAGTATAATGCCGGCGTCACTATTTTGTTTTACTTTATTAACCAAAGTCTCAAATTTACTGGTATCTCCTGATTCTTCCTTTACTGCTATAAGCTCAGGACGGAGAGTCAGCCCTACTCTCTCATATTGGAGCTGTTTGAACTTCTCCAACCTGGCATCGACCATAGACTCCTCCATGGTATCGGTGATAAGGAGGGCAAAGCCGGGAGGGTTCTCAAACCTTTTTTCGTGGCGAAACATAACTGTTTCGCTGCCTACCTTCAACGCCCTGTCTCCGACACCGATAGTAACCGGTGCAATGGGAGGTGCTGCTGCCTCCGCTAGTTTAGCTTTTGCCTCATCTGAGACATGGGGGCAGGCATTTAGTTCTACCTTCCCCGCAGCTAATTTCATGGCGAAAGCGAGACAGGTGGGCTCTCCGCAATCCTTACAGTTCGTCTTGGGGAGTAACTTGAATATATCTATTCCAGTAAGTGGCACAGTAGAACTCCTTTCTTAGCCTAGTATTGGTTCCATAGTAAGCGCTGGGTGCCCCTTCTCTTCTAGAAATGGAAGAATCTCCTCTTCGGTAACACCAATTGTCTCATCAGCAATCATCTCAGGCAAGTTGGGAACGCCCATCTGCTCACACCTAGCTTTAAGCCGCTCACCAATGTCCTCCTTTAGTATTTTGGGCATCCACACTAGTCTCAATAAGCCACCATCACCAATAAGGAATTTTCTCTGGCAGATATTGTACTTGCCGTGACCAACAAATCCGGGGCTGCTCATGCCACCGCCGATAGTCCCGGCAAGCGTGGTGAACTTCATTCCGCTGGGGGTCATTTCGGTATACTCACGGCTTACTGTCATTATTCCGTTACACAGGGGGAGCACGGCGGCAATGCACTCGCAGCAGCCACATGTAGTCATTGGGTCATACACTATGCTATAGAAGTTATAATGGTCTATCTTCCCACGTGAAGCCTTAGTTATAAACTCGTTTACCCCTTTCCACTGCCCCAGCTTGGCATCAATGGTTTCCCCCTTTTCTACTGGTTGATTAGGTCCGGTGGGATTAATCTCATAAGCGGCTTTACAGTCCATCCAGTTATAGGAACCACAAAGCCCAGTTCTCTCCGGACTAATCATACAAACATGGCTTGGGGCAAAGGACTGGCATAAGGTGCATGAGTAGTATATGTCAGTGGTTTCGTCAGTCATCCCCTCAATGCGGGCGTCTCGAGCTGCATAAGTCACCTTCGCTTTTTCTATTATCTCCCTTACTTTTTCCTCCTCGGTATAGATTTTTATCTGCATCTTATCAAATATCCGACCAAAATCCTGGTGTAATTTGGTATGAAGGAGGGCGCCAATATGGTATAGCCTGAAGCCCTTTTCCACAGCCTGCTTACTAAGTCGTAGCCAGGCAATACTCCTCTGCCCTTGGTGCCAAACCCCTTGAGCGTAGTTTATCAAGTGATGAATTTGTCGTTCCAGGATAGGTTCATAGTCCTCCTGCATTTCCCTTCCGGCAACTTCTATGACTATAGCCAAAGGTAATTGGGATTCATCAGGAACATCAGTTACCTCTCGACCAATTATTTCAATCTTTCCATCCTCTACCTCATCCATCCGTTTGGAGGTAGTCCACTCAACCATGGGGGTTCGGCCGCCGCCACACTCCAAATACCACTCACCCTTTCGAATCCTCTCACCCTCAAAGGCGGGACCAAAGGCTACTGGAACCGGTACCTCAGCCAGGGTAACCTTCAGCCCTCTGACCTCTATTGCCTTAGCCACTATTTTGTCGTGGGGAATATTAGAGACCACATGCTCGTAGGTGCAAACCCCAGTAGCTAAAATCTCCGGTATTGGCGTATCGGCAATAATAGGAAAGCCAAAGTTGACACAACCCAGTGCCTGGGCATACCACTCATCAGTAACATACCCCAGCGGCATAGCGAAGGCAAAGGTGCGGTCTTTATTATAGATTAGGTGCCTCCTGAAATCGCCAGGTGCAACGCCACCAAAGGAAAAGCTCACCCTGATGGCAAAACCAGCAGCAAATACAGCGGCGGTAACATCAGGACCAAAGGAGACCAACCGCACCGGCCAGCCAATCTGCACTCCTGCCTCAATAAGCTGCTCAGAAAACCTCTTCCCGTTGTGCTCAGCACACATAAAGACATAGAGGTTCTTCTCCTGGAGTTCCTGAGCGATTTTCTTGGCTATCTCAGGATTAGGAGCCGCACCCAGAATAGCAGCAAAGCCAGGGGCAGTGCCATCAACAAATTCAATCCCTCTCTTTCTCAGGATTATATCATCAGCAGCACCTAACCAGATATTATTATCAATTGGGTCTTCCTGCTTGGTATAGAAGTTTGGTTCCTCCAGATACCTTATGGCTTCAATAATCTCATCAGCAAAGAAGGTTGCCATCCCGGCATCAAGGGCCGGTGCCAGGTAGGGTAAAGGGCATTGCTCTCTTACCGGTGGTGGTAGTAGAGATTTACATCTCTTCAATACTGACTCCATATCACCCAGCTTTTCTACCTTGGTACCTAGAATGCCGTAGATTACCGGCAGATAATAGGCAGTGTTGGGAAAACCTACTGGTTCATTTGCTCCCCACCTATCCATTGCCTCCTGCCACTTCTTCTCAGCTCGGTCTACAATTTTGTAAGCCCCTCTTATCGCTGCTGATGCAATAATTTTAGACATATTTCAAACCCCCATTATTTTAGCTATGGCGTTTACACTGCAAATCGGTGATAGGGCTCCGGATTTCGAGTTGCCAGCAACAGATGGAAAGACCTATGGCCTGGCTGACTTTGCCGAAGCCAATCTGCTTGTGATCTTCTTTACTTGCAACCATTGTCCCTTCGTCACTGGCTCTGATGAAGTGACCCGTGCTACGGCTGACAGAGTTGGAGACAAGGGCGTTGCTTTTGTGGGCATCAACTCCAACAGTGAGAACACCCACCCGTCGGATGATTTTGATCACATGGTGCAACGGATGAATGCACATGCCTTTCCATGGGTGTATGCGCGAGACAAGTCACAGGCAGTGGCGAAGGTCTATGGAGCACTGAGAACTCCACATTTCTACGTATTCGACCACGATCGAA
>JAIWFK010000010.1:0-12698 GCA_048631695.1 Calditrichales bacterium | reverse complement strand
GCAGCTAGAACAGGGACTACTGCCAGCTATAGGAGTGGTTAGTCCGCTTTCATCTGTGGAGAACGAGGAGAATATTGACAATATCCGTTTAGCACTGTTATGGCAATGGGGACAGGGAGCATCCTCGCCAGACTCACTAAATGGGCGTTTCAGCTCAAACTTTATATTGCATTGGGGGCAAACATACTCATATATTGGCATTTTCCCTTCCTCTTATTGTTTTGATGATTTTTTACTACCTAAAACACCAGAATGGGGCTTGCCACCTTTAGCCAGGTGTTGTCCATATTCACTTACAGAAGAGATGGAGCTGGTGGAGAATACCCGTTTAGCAGTGTTATGGCAATGAGGACAGGGAGCATCCTCGCCAGACTCACTAAATGGGCGTTTCAGCTCAAACTGTAAATTACATTGGGGGCAAACATACTCATATATTGGCATTTTTCTCCTCCATTGTTAGTTTAATGATTTTCATGTAGGGAGTCAAGCTTCTGTACTGGTTCAATACCTCGGTGACACATTGTTTCCTTGCCTTGTCATTGCATCCTGTCCTGTCATTGCGAGCCGAAGGCGTGGCAATCTCCCACAATTGTTCATATTATGTTGGAGATTGCTTCGGCACTTTGTGCCTCGCAATGACATAAACACTGCCCGGGCATGTCTCAAACCCAAAGCAGAAGATAACCCCAAACACTTTGAGGCGTCACCAATCTATCTGAACGAGAGCAGCTTCTGTGCTCATCCACTACCTTAGTAACAATCTCCTTCCCCCTAAGCATAGTATAAATTTCTGACTGAGATGATATAATAAAAGGTAACCAGCTTATGATTTATGAATGCCAGCCAAATGATATCGACCGAATATATCTTATCATCAACGAGGCAGCCAAAGCCTATGAAGGCGTTATTCCTACTGATTGCTACCACCAGCCCTATATGCCCAGGGAAGAACTTGAGAGGGAAATGAAGCGTATGACCTTCTTTGGCTGGGAGGCAAAAGACGAGAGCTGATTGGGGTAATGGGATTTGAGCCGGTTAAGGATGTTACCCTTATCCGCCATGCCTATGTATTACCCCAGTGGCAAAGACAGGGAATAGGCAGTAAACTGTTAAATCACCTCAGGGGTCTGGTTAATACCTCGCGCCTGCTGGTGGGGACATGGGGTGATGCTAAATGGGCAATCGTCTTCTACCAAAAGCACGGCTTTGTTCTGATGCCCAACAAGGATGAGCTACTAAAAACCTACTGGGACATCCCCCAACGCCAGATAGAAACCTCGGTGGTGCTGGGGGTTGATATAAAGTAGAAAGATGACTCGATAAGGTTAAGGAGTTAAAGTCTTTCAAGAACTACCTAAATAGCCCTTCAGGTAGAATTGCGTCAGCTGAAATAACCTCAAAGTCGAGGCGGTCTTGGGAAGGATCCCAATAAATTCGCCACCTGCGCAAGATATCGGTTCCAAGCAGAGAAGGTAGTGGCTCCATTTCTAGCGAATACGGTGTAATACTCAGTCTTATCAAATAAACTGGAAGGGTACCATCTTCACTTGCGAAAACAACGATTGCTCTTTCCACAGCTGCATTGTGATGAGAACCAACACCAATGCGCGGCTCTGTATAAGCAAGGCTACTGTAGTCGCTCCCCATCCTCCTCCCATCACCAGGGTTTAGCGTTGTTACATCAGCACCCGTATCGACTAAGAAATCAATGGGACTTCCCTTATTCCAACTGGGAATAAGAAGGAGACCCTGAACATAAGGTCTCCCACTTTCTGGATCAAATGAACCTTTGACAATCACAGCACTATAGTATCATAATTCTCTTCTCTGTGCTTAAGAATTGAGTAACAACCTTGTCACGGGGCAACCTCTTTTTATCAGCTATCTGGAGGAGTTCATCGAGAGTATCTGCCACTAATACGACTCTCCCGTCATAGAAGGCAATCCATTTATTTGGGTATTTTTTTGTTAACTCGAGGCGCTGTTTTGCAAGAAGATTAACATCTTTGCGGAATTTTATTAGACCTTGGTGTATCTCCTCTGGGGACCCCACATTACGGATAAGGCGCTTCTCAGCTGCAGATATGCTCATGTTTACCCCCTTTTGATGAACTCTTACCTATTACGTCGCTAAACGTACTACAACAAACTAGCGCTGAGGAATCCTTACTGCGACTGTAACCCCCCAAAACGGATAAGTCGTCATTGTATAACATTCCCCAACGCTCGTCAATATTCCATTGACAAGTCTAGAATAAACTCTCGACGCTTGTCAATTCTGTGGACTACGAATATAAAGAGTTCTCACCATAACGCATAGTTCCCCTCAATGAACCGTACATCAGTCACCTCCTTCTACCACAACCTCCTCCCCCCACACCCCATCACCTCTAAATTCCACCAGCTTTACGGGCACGAGCTTATTGGTTAAATCCCTATCGCTTTTAGTATATACCTTTATGTAGTTATCGGTGAGACCGGACCAGACGCCTTCAGATTGCTTCTCCCATAATACGAGCATGGTCTTGCCTACGAACCGTTGCCTGAAATTCTCAATGCTCTCTCTGGCTAAAGCCAGCATCCGCTGGCTTCGCTCCTTTTTAACTTTATCGCCAACCGGCTGGGACATCCGGGCAGCTTCAGTCTCCTGACGGGGTGAGTAGGGGAAGACATGAATCCGGGCAAATTCAAGCTTCTGGCAAAGCTGATAGCTCTGCTCAAAGTCTGCTGCAGTCTCACCGGGGAAGCCAACAATAATATCGGTGGTGATAGCTGCCTCAGGCACCAGAGCCCGAATCAATGATACCGCCTGCTGATAGTCACTAACGCAGTAGCGTCGCCTCATTCTGCTGAGCACCGCATCACTGCCACTCTGCAGAGACAGGTGAAAGTGGCGGCATAGCCTCCTGTCACTCCATAGCCCGACAAGCTCGGGGGAGATTTCCTGGGGCTGGAGAGAGGACAGCCTTAATCTGGTTACATCAGTCTCAGCCAGGATATGCTCTAGTAGCCCCTTTAGATTAACCCCATTATAATTATATGAGCCAATCTTGACCCCGGTTAATACCACCTCTTTATAGCCATCACTAATCCTATGTCTGACCTCGGCAACAACCTCATCAACAGGTAGGCTTTTCTCCCTTCCCCGGACCAGGGGCACAATGCAGTAGGAGCAAAAGCTATCGCAACCATCCTGAACCTTGATGAAGGCACGAGTCCTGAAACCGTCACCATAATTGGTAGGGGAACCCTTTTGAATATGGACTGAACTGCTTATGAGACCAGACTCTTCCAGAAGCTGTAGCAGGCGTGGTTTTTCATCATTGCCTAAGACAAGGTCAACCCCCTCAATCTGAGCCAGCTCGTGGCCGGCTCGCTGAGCATAGCAACCAGTAGCCACCAGCCGGGCATCGGGATTTCGCCAGTGTGCCAGCCTAAGCCAGTGACGGGATTTGCGGTCAGCAATATGAGTAACCGTGCAGGTATTGAGTATATAAACATCAGCCTTATCAGTCGGCGATACCAGCCTGTACCCCGCCTCAGCAAATTGTCTGGCTAAAAGCTCCGTCTCAGCTTGATTGAGCTTACAGCCTAAGCTATCTAAGGCAACCTTTATACTCCCCAATTGACTAGCCAACCACCAAAGGATTATACTTTTAGTATTCTCATCCGGTCAAATAAGAGTTATCCTTATTAGGGAATAAATTGAGGGGGTTAAGGTTGTTCAATAATCCTGATAAAAGAGTGGTCATTACTGGTATGGGGGTTGTGTGCCCTCTTGGTCTTAATATCTCTACTACCTGGGAGGGTCTTATTGCCGGTCAGTCTGGTATTGACTATATTACCCTATGTGACGCCGAGCCGCTGGCGACCAAGTTTGCCGGCGAGGTAAAAGGATTTGAGCCCACCGATTATATCAACCGCAAGGATGCCCGGCGTATGGACCGCTTCGCCCAACTGGCAGTAGCCGCCAGCCTGCAGGCAGTGGAGCAAGCCGGGCTTCAAATTAATTCTATGAATCAGGATAATATCGGCGTCATTGTTGGTAGTGGGATTGGTGGTCTAACCACCCTATTTGAACAGACCAAGGTACTATTAGAAAAGGGGCCAGATAAGGTCAGCCCGTTCCTAACTCCAATGATGATAGTTGATATGGCGGCGGCTCAGGTATCCATTACGCTGGGAGTAAAGGGACCAAATCTCTGCATCACATCGGCTTGCTCTAGTGGTTCAGATGCCATAGGAGCCGCCTATGAACTAGTAAAGCATGGCGACCTTCAGGCGGTGATAGCTGGTGGCAGTGAAGCAATAATCAACCCAATAGGTATTACCGCTTTCAATGCCCTCAAAGCTCTCTCAACCAGGAACGATGAGCCCCAGTTGGCTTCCCGTCCCTTTGATGCTGAGCGTGACGGTTTCATTATTAGTGAAGGTTCTGGCCTTCTCATCTTAGAAAATCTTGCCCACGCCCAGAAACGAGGGGCTAATATTCTGGCTGAAATTATAGCTTATGGAGCCAGTGCTGATGCCTACCATATTACCCAGCCAGATGAAAATGGGGGGGGTGCTGCCAGGGCAATAAGGGTAGCCCTTAATAAAGGGGGTATCACTCCTGCTGAAATTGATTACATTAACGCACACGGCACATCCACACTACTAAACGACAAGGTGGAGACCATGGCGATAAAGACCGTATTCGGCGACGACGCCTATAACATTCCAATAAGTTCAACCAAGTCAATGCTGGGACACCTTATTGGTGCTGCCGGTGCTATTGAGGCGGTCATATGTATTATGGCTATCCAGCACGGAATGATACCACCGACAATAAATCTCACCCACCCCGACCCTGAATGCGACCTGGACTATGTGCCTAATGAAGCCCGCCAAGCCAAAGTTACCACTGTCCTTTCCAACTCTTTCGGCTTTGGTGGTCATAATTCATGTCTAGTCTTTAGACAATACTCCGAGGCATAAGCTTGAACCACAGCCGTTGGAATCTTCTCCCGCCAGTTCCAGATAAACATCTGGTTAACCTTTCCGGGTTCCCACCATTAATGGCTCAACTCCTGTATAATCGGGGTCTTACTGAAGAACCATCTCAGCTAGAACTATTCATCACCGGCGATAAACGCCTATCCGATAATCCCTGGCTACTACCTGATATGCACCAGGCAGTAGCCAGGATTTACCAGGCTTTGCTTTCTGGAGAAAACATCGCTATCTATGGCGACTTTGATGTTGATGGCATCACCGCTACTGCCTTGCTCGTCCAGGGGCTATCAAGCCTTGGTGGTAAGGCTATACCCTACATACCACACCGCCTGACAGAAGGCTATGGGCTTAAAACAGCCGCCCTGGAGAACCTCTATCGGCAAGGCATTAGCCTGGTTATTACCGTTGATTGTGGAATTACCGCACTATCCCAGGTTAAGAAGGCAAAAAGGATGGGGCTTGATATAATTATTACCGACCATCACACCCCCCTACCCGAAATCCCATCAGCCATTGCTATTGTTAATCCCAAATTGCCCGATTCAAACTACTCCTTTTCAGAACTAGCCGGCGTTGGGGTAGCCTTCAAGCTCCTTCAAGCTCTGCTCCAGAGTATTGGCAGAGAGCAGCAATTGGATGAGCTAATAGACTTGGTAGCCTTGGGGACTGTAGCCGATATGGTGCCACTGCTAGAGGAAAACCGGTATCTGGTTAAAGAGGGGTTAAAGCTAATTAATACCAGCCCCCGCCTCGGCATCAGGGAAATATTTACCCAGGCTGGGCTAAACATCGGAACTATTGACCCAGAAAGCATCTCCTGGATTTTAGCTCCACGGTTAAATGCTGCCGGCAGATTGGCACACGCCATGACCAGCTATAAACTGCTAATGACAGAATCGCTACAGGAGGCACAAGGGCTATCAATATGGCTAGCAAAAAAGAATGCTGAACGGCAAAGGCTGACCACTAATGCCTTAGCTAAGGCTAGAGAGCAAATATTGGCTCAGGGGATTTCGCCACTTTTGGTAGCTAGCGATAGAGACTGCCCTGCCGGAATCGTTGGGTTAGTAGCTAGTCGACTTTCAGAAGAATTCTACCGCCCGGCTATTGTCATCAGAATCGGCGAGCAAGTAAGCAGCGGTAGTTGCCGCAGTATTCCTGAGTTCAATATTATTCTCGCCCTAAATCAGTGCAGTAGCCTCCTATCTCAGTTTGGCGGTCACTCCCAGGCAGCCGGTTTTATCATACCAACCAAGAATTTGGCTCGCCTCCAGCAAACGCTTTCCCAGTTGGCAACTAAACAACTAGCTGGGGTTGACCTTCGTCCCCGGCTGGATATTGATGCCGAGGTTGCCCTGCCTGACCTTGGTGGAGATATTTTCCAAACTATTCAACAGCTAGCCCCTTTTGGTCATGGCAACCCACTACCAACCTTCCTTAGTCGTCGAGTAGAGCTTGCTCATTACCATACTATGGGCAGTGAGGGCGAACACCTCAGACTTAAATTAAAGCAGGGTGGCACTATATGGGATGGGGTGGGTTTCGGATTAGGCAACTATTTGGCTGAGCTATCTTCCCCCCTTGACATTGTCTATAACCTGGAAATGGACCGCTGGGGTGGGGAGGAGAGACTACGGCTCAATATCCTCGACTTCGCGCCAGCTAACTGAGCCACAGGAGGCGCAATTCGTCAGAATATTACTTAGTCTTTACGACTTGGCCTTTACTGATGGCTACCCTTCTCGCGAACTAAGCCGTAAGCCAGCAGCGCAAAGGGACCACCAAAGAGCGCAGCCAGACGCCAAAACCAAGGGCTAATATGACGAAAGGCCGAATCTATGGCTACCACCAACAAGCAACCCACCCAGATAATAATGGGTAATAAAATTAAATCCACGCCTATACCTCCTTATTCCCTTTCACTTCCCCCTCCAACTTCACCCATCTTGTTCTATAAGCCAGTAAGGGGATGGTAATGGCTAAGACTATAATGGCAATCACTTGAGCCTGATGTAGCCCAAGGATAAAGGGTGTCCCCTCACGCAGGAAATCAATGCCTATACGCCATAGTGAGTAAAGACTGAGATAGACGAGAAAAATTGAGCCATCAGGCTTGAGCCACCCCTTTAATTTAAGTAATACTGCAAAAACTATTAGACAAAATATAAGCTCGTAAAGTTGCGTGGGCTGTAGTCCCATTCCTTCAGGAAGAGCAAGACTTGCCCAGTAGGCAAAGCTATCAGGATGAGTATAAATAACCCCCCAGGGAAGAGAAGTTGGCATGCCATAACAGCAGCCGTTTATGGTGCAGCCTACCCTACCTATAGCCTGGGCTAATATGACACCTGGTGCCACCAAATCAGCCGCGTAACCAAATCGGAAATGGCTAAACCTACTATAAACCCAGACACCCAAAGCAGCACCTAACACAGCACCATAAATAGTCAGACCGCCACCACTGAGAATCTGCCCCGGGTGTTGGGTGTAGTCAACAATATGGTTAGCGAGCTCAGGGTGTAATTTTGATATAACTATATAATCAATGACATGAAGTAACTTTGATATAACTACCCCGGAGGGAATACCTACTATAGCCCCGGTAATAATGGTCTCATAAGAAAGAGTAGCCCCCCTTCTTGCCTGCCACAGCGTCCATAAAACTATCACCACAATAGCCAGGGCAATCATGATGCCATACCATCTAATACTGACTGCTCCTATGGTGACTATTGGGTTTATACTTATGGTAATCAATATCCCTCCATAAGATTAATTATGCTTAATAACCCCATCCCCTTTATCCCCTTCCCCTTAGAAAGGGGAAGGGGGAAATTGTTTTTGGAGGGGTCGACAGAGTCGCTCTCCAGAGGCGAGTCGCCGTGGCGACCTCAGGTGAGCTCCGCCCCTCTAAAACTCCTCAATTATCTATTATGAATGACCCAGTAACCCTTCAAGCAGCACCTGGGCTGCTTTCTTATCCAGAGGCTTATTGTTATTGCCGCACTTAGGTGATTGAATGCAGCTAGGGCAACCCTCCTGACACGGGCACTCTGAAATAGACTTCAGTGTAGCCTGCCATAGTTGCTCTATAATGTCAAAGCCCTTCTCGGCAATGCCGATGCCACCGGGATAGGCATCATAAATAAAAATCTGGGCTCTTCCGGTATCAGGATGAAACGAGGTAGATACGCCACCGATATCATTACGGTCACAAAGAGCGAACAAGGGAAGGATAGCTATAGCCGCATGCTCAGCAGCATGTAATCCCCCGGCAAGGTCCAGTTGCTCTTTGACCAGCCGAGTAACAGCCTCAGGCGGTAGGTCAAACCACAAAGCAACGGTGGGGAAATGCTGTTGTGGCAGGTTAAGGGTTTCCTCCCCAATTACCTCCTCAGTAAATTGTGCCTTTTTCCTGAAGCCAACCACAGTAGTAGTAATCTCCACTTCACCCAAGTATACCTTCACCTGTCGGAAGATTTTATCACGGATCACCCTGATAATGTGCAAATCAGTGATGTCCTTAGCCTGGGTATAGTAAGCAACAGTGGTCGGCACGACATAGGCAGTTCGGCTAGCCAGGTCAAGCTCGGTAACCAGATAGGATTCTCCCTGATGTAGGTAGATAGCACCGGGATGTATCTGAAAAAAGGCAACACTAGCCTCAACCGTCTCCAGTAAGCAGCCAGTTGAAGCATCCATAAGAGCAAAGCTCTCACTAGAGATGGAACGAATATTGATACTTTGAGCTGGATAGGCGATAGCTGGTGAAAGATACCACTTCCTGGCACGCTCCCTGAGTATGCCCTGCCTCTCCAGCTCTGCCTTTTCCTGGTATAGGGTAGAGCCGAAAAATTCCTCATCATCACTAATTAGCGGCAACTCCCAAGCCGCACACAACAGATGGGCTCTCAAAATGTAGGGATTAGAGGGATTAACCAGGGTATTCTCAACGCTTTTCTGAAAGAAGGAATCGGGATGACGCATAAGATACTGGTCTAGCGGATTATCCAGAGCTATAAGAAAACTAAGCGACCCGTCTCTACTCCGACCACTCCTACCTGCCTGCTGCCAGGTGCTGGCAATGCTGCCCGGATAGCCAGTAAGTACTGTAGCCTCCAGGTCACCAATATCTATACCTAACTCTAAAGCATTAGTAGCCACCACACCCAGAAGTTCACCAGAAAACAGCTCCTGCTCTATTTGACGCCGTTCCTGCGGCAGATAACCAGCCCGATAGGCCTTGATTCGTCTTGCCAGCACTGGGTTAGCTTCGGCTAACCTCTGTCTTGAATAGGTGTAAATAAGTTCAGTCAGCCGACGAGTACGAGCAAAGGTTAGAGTACGGATATTACGGCTCACTAACTCGGTAAACAAGCTTGTCGCTTCACTGTTAGCACTACGCCGCACACTCCTAGTCTTATCTATGATTGGGGGATTCCAAAAAATAAAGTCTTTTCCACCATGAGGAGAGCCATCATTGTCAACCACCACAAATGGTATACCTACCAGTCTTTCCGCATGCTCACCGGGATTAGCTATAGTAGCTGAACAGCAAATAAACTGGGGGTTTGAGCCATATAAGCGGCACAGACGGCGCAGGCGACGCAGTATACAGGCTACATGGGAGCCAAAAACGCCACAATAGGTATGGGTTTCATCTACCACCACATACCTCAAGTGGCGCAGTAGCCCAGACCAGGCTTGATGATTAGGCAATATGCCAAAATGGAGCATATCTGGATTGGTGAGTATTACCCTGGCTCGCTTTCTTATCTCAGCCCGCTCAACCTGTGGGGTATCACCATCAAATGTGGCGAATTCTTCTGGCTTGAATAGACTGGAGCAAAATAGCTCCCGCAAACCACGCACCTGGTCTTGAGCCAGGGCTTTGGTGGGGAAGAGGTAAAGAGCACGACTACCCTTCTCAGTTAAAATTGCCTCAAGCACTGCGATGTTATAGCATAGCGTCTTTCCACTGGCACTTGAAGTTGCCACTATCACATTCTTACCCTGTTGGGTATTATTCACTGCCTCAGCTTGGTGAGTATAAAGGGGCAACAATCCATGCTTATTGAGACAATCTTGAAGAGCATAAGTTATAGGCTTACCTAATTCAGCACAGTTTGCCTCACAAGGTGGGATATGCTCAATATGAGTAATCTGACCACTATAATTAGGTTGAGTTGTAAGATGATGGAGGAAGGCTGAGGTATCCATTATGGCTTTCGTTGGATTTACCGGTTATTTATAAAACAGGTAGAATCTCAATTTCGTAATTGAGCATCTCTACATCAAACCGACCATTAGTAATGAAGTCAACTACCTTTGACAGCACTTCATTAATAAACCTCTTATTGTTACTCACACAACAAATACCCAGTGTAGCCAATTGCCATAGCTTCTGGTCGTCAACCTCAGCCACCGAAACATTAAATTTACCTTTAACCCGTGTAGTGATGGACTTCACCACACGCCGCTTACCCTTGAGAGACATATTTTCAGGTAAACGAAGCTCAATCTTACACACGCCAATGTGCATAACTTAAATAGTTGCCACTAACCAAAAAAAACTTAATCGTTTGTTTTCTGCTTAGTGTAGCACTCACGGCAATAGACGGGACGCCCTTCCCTGGGCTCAAAGGGGACTGTAGTTTCTACACCACACTCAGCACATGTTACCGTATACATCTGTCGTGGCTGGTTATAGCTACCCCAACGTTCTCTTCGCCGAGTAGCACGGCAGTCCGGACAACGGCTAGGTTCATTTTGAAAGCTACGAGATAAATAGAACTCCTGCTCACCAACAGTAAAGATGAAATTCTGCCCGCAATCACGGCACACCAATGTTTTGTCTTCCAGAGCCATAACTGCACCTCCTTTAACTTTGTTCTCCCCTTGTTTTCGGTGCAATCTCCTGGCTACAAAACCCCTTGCCGAATTACTTTGCTGCACGCTAGGCAGAGTCCGAGTTTAGAAATGACACTGAACCAAGGTATATAATACAATGCTCACTATACTCCCCATAGGTGGTTAAGTCAAGGTTTAAACAGTCCACACAAATTTACAGTCAATTAGACTTATGCTATAATCGTTTAGTTTATAGAAGAACTAGTGATCAACAAAATAGTTAGGAATAGAGGAGTATAGTTTGGACAAAGAGACAAAGACAGAAATCATAAACCAGTTTGGGCGCAGTGAAGGAGATACAGGCTTAACCGAGGTCCAAGTAGCCCTGCTCACAGAAAGGATAAACGAATTGACAGCACATATGGTGGCCAATCGGCATGATTACCACTCACAACGAGGGCTACTTAGTCTGGTAGGGCAGAGAAGAAGGCTACTAGCTTACCTGAGTAGAGAAGATATAGGTCGATATCGCAGCCTAATTAGCAAGCTTGGGCTACGCAAGTAAGGCAGACGGGAGGGGAATTGATAGAATCAAATTCTTTTGAGTGTGAGGTTGGCGGTAGAAGGTTCATTATAGAAACAGGAAAGCTTGCCGGGCAAGCTAGTGGAGCAGTAACTGTCTACTACGGAGACACTGTGGTTCTGGTGACTATCTGCACCAGTAGTAAACCACGAGAGGGGATAGATTTTTTACCACTAACCGTTGACTATGAAGAACGACTATATGCTGCCGGTAAAATCCCAGGTGGTTTTATCAGAAGGGAAGGGCGCCCCAGCCAGGAGGCAACGCTAGCTTGCCGGCTTACCGACCGCCCGATACGTCCGCTCTTACCCAAGGGATGGCGTAATGACATTCAGCTTATAGCTACTGTCCTTTCTGCCGACCAAGAAAATGACCCTGACATCCTGGCTGTTATTGGTAGCTCGGCTGCCCTATCGATATCGGAAGTACCGTTTGCTGGCCCAGTTAGCGCTGTCCATATTGGCTATATTAATGGTGAGCTAGTATTGAATCCTACACTGCCCCAGCTTGAAAGCAGCCAGCTTGATTTGGTCGTGGCTAGCACCAAGCAAGCGGTAGTGATGGTAGAGGCAGGAACCGGAGAGGTCTCAGAAGATATTGCTATCCAGGCAATTACATTTGGTCATGAGGCAAACCAAGATATTATTAAGCTCCAAGAACAGCTTCAGCAAGCTTGGGGTAAAACAAAGAAGGAAGCTCCTATCATTGAGGCTAACCCCGAGGTAATATCAGCCATCTCACCAATGGTTGATGGCAAGCTTGCCCAAGCTTTAAGCCAATCAGAGAAGTTGCAGCGAGAACAGGAACTCCGCAATCTACAGAATGAACTTACAGAGGGTCTAGAAGAGTCATTCACTGAGGGAGATATAGTTTTGGCTTTTGAGGCGAAGGTTAGGGATGAAATAAGAACTAATATCCTTAACAAGGCAAAGCGCCTTGACGGTCGCAGTCTAACGGATGTCCGACCTATTAGCTGTGAAATAGAGCTTTTTCCCCGTACTCACGGTTCAGCTCTATTCACTCGAGGTCAAACGCAAGTACTGACAATTACTACCTTAGGTTCTATCAATAAGGAGCAGCAGCTTGACGGACTAGGTATTGAAGAAACTAAACGTTTTATGCACCATTACAATTTCCCCCCCTTCTCCAGCGGTGAGGTGAGCCGTATAGGTACACCAGGTCGTCGTGAAATCGGACATGGCGCCCTAGTCGAGCGAGCTATAGCACCAGTGCTACCTGAAGATGAAGATTTCCCTTACACTATTCGCCTGGT
>JAIWFK010000009.1:0-12781 GCA_048631695.1 Calditrichales bacterium | reverse complement strand
CAAATTTTATTTATTTAGAGTTTTACCACTGTTATTGCTATTGATGGGTATTGGTGCTTTTTTCAACGATTGCGGCGCTTATTTTACTCCTTTCCTCTATATGTTTCGGGAAAGAGAAAGGATAATAGACTTATTTGAAATGGTCTCCGGGCAGCGCTTACTTTATAATTATATGCGAGTAGGTGGCGTTAGTCAGGATGTTCCTGAAGAGTTTATGCCGGCTTTACGCCGGTTCCTCAAGCAAATGTCTAGCTATATTAATGAATATGACTTCTTCCTTAAGGAGAATGAAATATTACTGGCTCGCGCTACTGGTGTTGGCATTCTACCAAAGGAATTGGCTATTAACATGTCAACCAGCGGCCCGTTCCTCCGCGGCAGTGGGGTTAAATGGGATATGCGAAAGGTTGACCCGTACTCCATCTATGACCGCTTTGAATTTGATATCCCCACCGGCAGTGTTGGCGACTGCTACGACCGTTACCGGGTAAGAGTGGAGGAAATGAGACAGAGCCTGCGCATTATTGAGCAGGCTGTGGAGCAGATACCATCGGGTGAGATAATTAGTGATGTGCCATACCTGATTCGACCTCCAGTAGGCGAGGCTTATGCTCGTATTGAGGCGCCCAAAGGTGAGCTTGGCTTCTATCTGGTATCAGATAACTCCATTGCCCCCTACCGTTGCCACATCCGGGCACCAAGCCTAATGAACTTAACTACCATTCGCGAGTTGATTATCGGTTTGAAGATACAAGACGCCATAATCACCTTTGGCAGTATTGACATTACTATGGGTGAGGTTGATAGATAATGGCAATAGCTATTCTCGGCGATACCCTAGGTCGCATCCAGACCTTACCCCCTCACTGGCCAGGCGGGTTCTGGTGGCACTGGCTGGTATTTACCATTATTATGATTGCTTTTATTATGTGTATGATTATAGGTGTCATCTACATCGAGCGAAGAGGTCTAGCACGACTACAAGCACGCGTTGGTCCCAACCGAACCGGTCCCTTCGGGCTGCTTCAGGCAATAGCCGATGCCATAAAGGTGCTCACCAAAGAAGGCATTATGCCAACCAATGCGGACAAGATAGTCTACTGGCTAGCACCAGTTATTGTCTTTGCCCCCATAATAATGATTTTCGCTGTAGTGCCCCTCCAGGACGGGGCAGTACTTGCTGACCTGAATATCGGTATCCTTTTTGTGGTAGCAATTAGCTCATTGTCAACAGTAGGGGTATTTATGGCCGGGTGGGGCTCAAGCAACAAGTATTCTCTTATCAGTGTCATGCGCCTTGTAGCCGCAGTGATAAGCTATGAGATTCCAGTGGTTCTAGCAATTGTTGGTGTGGTACTGATAGCTGGTTCCTTATCCTTAAATCAGATTATATTGGCTCAGAGCATCCCTTTCATTTTACTACAGCCTCTAGGCTTCCTCATCCTTTTCATTGGTGGCTCTGCTGAGATTAACCGTAGTCCCTTTGACCTCATGGAAGCTGATTCGGAGATTGTGGCCGGTTTTCATATTGAATACTCTGGAATGAAATTTGCTATGTTCTATCTAGGAGAATACGGTGAGGCTGTGGTTATGTCAACGATAATTACTGTCCTCTTCCTCGGTGGGTGGAGAGGACCATTCTTGCCGCCATGGCTGTGGTTTGTACTTAAGCTCTTAGCGGTATTCTTTTTAATGGTCTGGACACGGACTACCCTACCTCGTGCTAGAATAGACCAGCTAATGTCGTTTGCTTGGAAGTTCCTCTTCCCTCTAGCTCTTATTAACCTGCTTATCACCGCTGTACAAGTGTTGGCCTGGCCAGAGGCTTTACCGTGGTTAATGATACCAGTTAATTTTGCTATCGCAGCGGTACTGATACTATTATGGTCCAAATTCTTTAAGTTGGGAGGGGGCAGAGTTGAAGTTTGAGCGGTACGGGCGTGGCATCGCTAAAGGCTTGACGGTAACTATCAAACACCTGTTCAGGCCTTCGCCCACTACGCAATATCCTGAACAGAAGCTAACTATCTCTCGCCGAATGCGTGGCAATGACCTTGCCTGGGATAAGGAACGTTGCACTGGTTGTGGCACCTGTGCCAAGAGCTGTCCCCAGGGTGCTATCAATATTGAAACCTCAGTCGGCGAAGAGAACAACTATATAGTAGAGAAGCTTGAAATAGACACTGGATACTGCATTGCCTGTGGCCTTTGTGTTGAGGCTTGCCCCTATGAGGCATTATTTATGGGTTACAGCTATGAGCTAGGTAAATATCGACGGCAAGAACTGGTAATGGTTAAGGAAGACTTACTCTTAACCGAGGAGAGGCAGCCCAGTGGCTATGCTCGACCCAAGGTTGAGGCCACCCTACCTCTGCAGACTTTACTTATTGATAGGAATAAGGTGAAGAAGTAATGGTTTTAGAAATTGCTTTCTGGATATTAGCCGCAATATGCATAGGAGCTGCTTTAGCTGTAGTTTTGCTTAGTGATGTTTTTCGGGCAGCTCTATGTCTGATTCTATGCTTCTTGACTGTGGCTGGAATCTTTGTTACCCTCAGTGCCGACTTTCTGGCAGCCGTTCAGGTTCTTATTTATGTTGGTGCCATATCGATATTGATTATTTTGGCTATCATGCTGACCAGGGAGGTTCAGCGGGGTAGCCCTTCCAATAAATTGAGGATTCCAGCTTTTGTAGTGGCTGCTTTATTCTTGGGAGTAGTAAGCTTTGCCATAATAAATACTCCATGGCAGTTAGCTGGTGTAGCGCCGCTGGAGCCTACAACATCAGCCCTAGCTGGTAAGCTTTTGGGGGAAGAGGGCTTTATTCTTCCTGTAGAGATTGCCGCTGTCCTTTTACTAGCTACCATATTGGGGTCTATTGTGTTAGTTAGGGAGAAATAAAGAAGTGACCATAAGTTTAGAACATTACCTTATATTGTCAGCTATTCTATTCTCTATTGGGCTTTATGGGGCTCTGACCAAACGCAATGCCGTAGTTATTTTGATGTCTATTGAGATTATGCTTACTGCGGTGAATATCGCAATGGTTGCCTTCTCACGATATATTGTACCGCTACTGCTAACCGGGCAGGTCTTTGTCATTTTCATTATGGTGGTAGCGGCAGCCGAGGCAGCCGTTGGCATAGCTATTATAATAGCAATCTATCGGAGCCATGAGACTATAGACCCAACCCAAATAAATTTAATGAAATGGTAGTTTCATATGTGGACAGAGATTAAAAAGGCGCAAAGCTTGATGGTAGCTGAGATGTGGAAGGAGTTCTTTGAGGGTGAAGGGATTCCAACACAGATTATGCCTGCTTCTGACGAGCCTAGAGATAGGGAATCAGCTACTTATCGTATCTTGGTGCCCGAAGATAAAAAGCATGTTACCGAAGAGGTGTTAAGGAAGCTGTAATGCCGAATCAATTAATATGGCTTATTTTACTATTACCGATTGCTTCTTTCGTAATAAACTCTCTTATAATTAGACCCTTCGTCAGGAAGGAATCAAGGGTTGCCGGTTATATCACTATCACGGCTATTGCCGGTTCGTTAGCATTGTCTATCTGGGCACTGAAAGAAGTGATGGTAGCACCTAATCATGTGCTGGAATTACCTGACATCACCTGGTTAGTTCTCAGCAATGGGTTCACCATTCATTTAGGAGTGCTAATGGACTCGCTAACGGCGGTAATGCTTATCGTTGTTACCTTAGTCAGTCTAATGGTTCAGATTTATTCGCAGGGCTACATGCATGGAGACCCAGGCTATACCCGCTACTTTACCTTTATGTCGCTGTTTACCGCTTCAATGCTAGGTGTAGTTCTGTCAGACAGCCTGCTTATGGTATTCGTGTTCTGGGAGATGGTTGGTCTATGCTCTTACCTTCTCATTGGCTTCTGGTTTCATAAACCATCGGCAGCTAATGCTGCCAAGAAGGCGTTCATTGTTACCAGGTTTGGTGACTTTGGTTTCCTGGCCGCCATTCTACTTTTATATGCTAACACCGGAACCTTTGACATTGCCCAGCTACACGGACTAGCGATAGCTGGTACTCTAGCCGGCACCACTCTTACCTTGGCAGCCATTGGCATTTTTGCCGGTGCGGCAGGCAAGTCAGCTCAATTCCCGCTTCATGTATGGCTGCCGGACGCTATGGAGGGTCCGACGCCAGTCAGCGCCTTAATTCATGCTGCCACCATGGTAGCCGCTGGAGTTTTTCTAGTAGCACGTACCTTCCCCCTGTTTGAGCATTCGGTGGAGGCACTGACCACAGTAGCCATTATTGGCGGTGTTACTGCCATCTTTGCTGCTTCTATGGGGTTAGTGATGACGGATATCAAGCGGGTTCTTGCCTACTCTACTATCAGCCAGCTTGGTTATATGATGCTGGGCTTGGGAGCTGGCGGAGTAGCTATTGGAATATTCCACCTATTTAACCATGCCTTCTTTAAGGCATTACTGTTCCTCGGGGCCGGTAGTGTCAATCACTCCACAGGAACATTTGATATGCGAGAGATGGGTGGACTACGCAAGTTTATGCCGTGGACGTACGCTACTTTCGTTATTGGTTCACTGAGTCTAGCTGGTATCTGGCCTCTCTCTGGCTTCTGGAGCAAGGATGAAATCCTGATTGAGTCTATGCATAATCAGCCCATCTTGTTTATTCTAGCCATGATAACCGTGTTTATGACCGCTTTCTATATGTTTCGTGTAATATTTATGACCTTTGGCGGTGAGTATAGAGGGGGTGGTCCGGAGTCCCATGGTAAGCCTCATGAATCGCCTTCGGTAATGGTTACACCGATGGTCATCCTGGCTATCCTGGCAGTGGTTTCCGGTTTGTGGAATGTTACCGGACAGTTTGGCGCATTAATGGGACACGGTCATACCAAGGGCATTATCGAAGGCTTCTTTGGTATTTTCGCCTCACCATTGCCGTGGCTATCACTGATACTGGCAGGGGCAGGCATTCTCCTGGCCTACGCCATATACAGTGCTAAATGGCTATCGGCAGAACGAATTGGAAGCTTCTTCAAACCACTGTACACCCTATTCATCAGGAAGTACTGGATGGACGAGCTATATGAAGATATCATCGTGAGAAAGGCCTTAATCGGTGGATTATTTGCTGGCTTTCAATTAATTGACACCAATGTCATTGATGGAGTAGTTAACGGAGTAGCTAACACAGCCATGGCTAGTGGCAAGGCTATCAGAAGAGCATACACTGGTCAGCTACAACTCTATGGTCTGTTTATTGGCATAGGTATTTTGGCTATCATTCTATGTTTATATTTCTTTGGATAAATAATTATGAGCTTTAATTATCTAACAGCTATAATCTTCTTGCCGGTGCTTGGAGCAATCTTAATTGCGCTTATACCTGGTCTATCAGACCGGGTGATTAGGCGCATCGCTGCTATTTTTACCCTTATTCCTCTCGGTTTAGCCCTCTTTCTCTTTTGCCAATTTGATAGTTCACTGGGGGCGGCAGGAATGATTCAATTCGAGGAAAAGCTGTTATGGATTCCTGCCATCAATGCTTACTACCATTTGGGAGTTGATGGCTTGAGCCTGCCACTGGTAGCACTGACAACCTTCCTTGGTTTGATGGTGGTTCTCATCTCGTGGAAGATTAATCTCAGAGTTCGTGAATACTTTGCCTGGCTCCTGCTTCTGGAAACAAGCATCCTGGGAGTTTTTTGCTCCCTTAACCTACTGCTATTCTTCGTCTTCTGGGAGATAGAGGTTATTCCCATGTACTTCTTAATCTCTATCTGGGGAACGGGTAGGAAGGAATATTCAGCCATAAAGTATGTTCTTTATACTTTATTTGGCAGTGCTATGATGCTAGCTGGTATTCTTAGCCTTTACTTCACTACTGGCAGTTTGAGTATGATAGATATAGCCCAGACCGGTATTGGCTCATTTACAACAGTCATTCCAATAGCGGCTATCTTTTTCCTTCTGTTAACTGGCTTCGCCGTTAAGCTGCCTGTCGTTCCATTTCATACCTGGTTGCCTGATGCCCATACTGATGCCCCAACTGCGGGCAGCGTAATGCTAGCTGGGGCACTAATCAAGATGGGCGGCTATGGGATGATTCGAGTCTGCGTGAGTATCTTCCCTGATACCGCTAAAGCTTATGCCCCCATCTTGTTAACATTAGCTGTAATCAGTGTGCTCTATGGGGCAGCAATAACCCTGAGGCAGACCGACCTGAAGAGGATGATTGCATATAGTAGCGTTAGTCATATGGGCTTTGTGCTACTGGGTGTCTTCGCTCTTGGTCAGGTGAGCTTGACCGGAGCCGGGTTGCAGATGGTCAGTCACGGCCTCCTCACTGGACTCCTGTTTGCCATGGCTGGTCTAACCATGCACAATGCCAAGGAGCGCGACCTTAGAAAGCTTGGCGGCCTTGCCCGGCAGATGCCGGTTATCGCTATTATCTTCTCAATAGCCGGATTGGGGTCTTTGGGTCTGCCACTTACTATCGGATTTGCCGCTGAGTTCATAACCTTTATCGGTTGCTTTTCCAGCACTGTTGTTAACGGCATTCAAATCTACACTATACTGGCGGTATTAGGGGTAGCCCTTGCCGCCGGCTATATCCTGTGGATGATACAACGGACATTCTACGGTCCAGTAAAAGAGCAATTCAACGAGGCGAAGGATGCCGACACCAGGGAAAAGGTGTATATGTTTGCTTTCATCGCCTTGATTATGCTGGGAGGCATCTATCCAGCAATCTTAACTGATATTATTAAGCTCGGCATTTCGCCCATAGTGGGCTTCTTAGGAGGGTAAAGCGGGTTCACATAAGGATTAAAGGTTTTTCTGAGCGCTTAAAGGAGTAAGTTTTTGAATCTTCAGCTATTTATTCCAGAGTTGAGTTTAATTGCCTTCGCTATATTGGTAATCTTGCTTGACCTTGTTATCCAACGGAAGGGGCTACTGGCTGTAGTCAGCATAGCCGGGTTGGTGGTATCTGCTGGTTTCACCATCGCTATGTGGGGAGGTAGCCCACAGGCTATATTCAACAATATGCTGGCGGTGGATAACTTCGCCCTATTCTTCAAGCTGTTATTTTTAGGTATTGCCACCCTAGTTATTCTATCCTCAACAGATTATGTATCCAAGTTCGCTCGCTTTCGGGGTGAATACTATGCTCTTGTGCTCTTATCAGCTCTGGGCATGATGCTGATGGCAGCTACCACCGACCTGATTTCCATTTATGTTGCCTTGGAACTGACCGGTATCTCCATCTATATACTGGTTGGCTTTCTTAAAGACAAAAAATCAACTGAAGCATCGCTGAAGTTCTTGCTGCTGGGTGCTATAGCCTCAGCAACGCTGCTTTACGGTATGGCACTAATTTTTGGCTTCACTGGAAAGACCCAGTTAGGAGAAATTGCCCAAGTTATCCAGACTATGTCTTTGTCAGGTGTTATGTCTAGCCCGGGTCTTATTCTTGGCATAGTACTGGTCATAGCTGGATTTGGCTTCAAGATTGCGGTTGTACCCTTCCATATGTGGGTGCCTTCTGTCTATGAAGGAGCACCAACGCCTATAACTGCTTACCTTGTGGCTGAAAAGGCGGCCGGCTTTGCCATTATCCTGCGGATCTTTTACTCTGCCTTTGGCGCACCACAATGGCTGAGTCAGGATTGGGCATTAGTCTTCGCTGTGCTTGCCGTTATTGGTATGTTCCTGGGTAATATAACCGCTCTCCCCCAAACCAACATCAAGCGAATGTTAGGCTACTCCACTATTGCTCAGGCAGGCTACCTTCTGGTGGGATTAGCCGCGGTGGGGTTGTCTCCAATGACTGATGCGGTTGGACGGAGCACTATTCTCTTCTTCTTAGCCAGCTATGCTTTAACTAACCTGGGGGCATTTACTGCTATTATTGCTATCTCCAACAAAGTAAATAGCGACCTTATTGCAGATTATTCTGGTATGGGCAAGCGGGCACCGCTACTGGCTTTGGGGTTAACCGTGTGCCTTATTTCTCTTATAGGCATGCCACCAGCCGCTGGATTTATGGCCAAGTTCTACCTCTTCAGTGGGGCGGTGCAGCATGGCCTACTGTGGCTGGTAATTATTGCCGTAATAAATAGTGTAATATCCGCCTACTACTATCTCCGGGTAGTCAAGGTAATGTGGCTTGGCGAGCCAGCCTCCGAGGAAAAAGTGCCTTCTTCAGGAGCACTGAGGTTAGCTCTATTCGTCTCTTGCCTGGGTGTCTTAATACTTGGTATTATCCCCGGCTTCGTAATGAAGCTCACCGAGATAGCAGCCAAGATGTTCGCATTCTAACTGAGGGCTATCCTTAGAACGGCTTCTTAAATCTCACTGTGTAATTCCACAAATTACCCGTATTATCGTCCACAACAAATCCTTCACGCTGGCAAATTTTAATGGTTGTCGAGCGCAGAGGATAGTCCGGGTCGGGCAAAAACTCAGTTACGGCTAGGACTCCATCGGGCTTCAGTACCCTCTTGATTTCCCGCAGGGCTCTACCTCTGTCAGGTATTTCTGGAAGCACGGTTATCATATACACCAGATCTATAGAATTTTCTTCAAAGGGTAACTTATAAGCGCTAGCCTGTCTCAGCTCGATATTTTTAATACCCTGATTCTCGGCTTTAGCCAGTTTGCACTCTAAGTGCTGTAGCATCGCCGGCTGGATATCAACAGCATAGACTTTGCTCTGCTCCCCCACTACCCTAGCCACAAAGGGAGTGAAGGCACCACTGCCACAGCCAAGGTCAACTACTGTCATGCCTGGCTTAATGCCGCTGCGCTCAATTATTTTATCCGGTGGTTGTACCCAGCGCCTAACACTACTATCTAAGAACCGGCCAATAAAGGCTGGGGCCGGGAAGTGATAAGACTTTCTGACCACGCGAATCAGCACCTGATACAAGATGAAGACACCTAAGACTATCAGTATGACTTTTAACGCTGTCATTTCGGTACCTGAACTAACCAATTATAGGGGATACAACTTATTATGAGCAATGACCATCTTTAATAGTGTGGAACCCTGTTAATATACGGCTTCTTTTCAGGGTGATTTAGGGTGTATAATGGAGTTAATTAGTCAGTGCTAGAAAGCCCAAGGGGGAACACTTAATATAGCAATGGAAATTGTGATAATTATCCTTCTAGTTATTCTTCTAGTGGTTCTGGTTGGTTTCTTTATTTGGGATAGGCTTCAAGCAAGACACAGATGGAGAGAGCAAAGTGACACCCTATCGAAAACAGTGGGAGAAAGAATAGCTGACACTACTAAAGTCTTCGGAGAGGTTAAAGAAAGATTAGGAGAACTTACACAAAGAACGAAAGAAATCCAAGAAGTTGGCAAGAATATCTCTAGCTTACAAGAGATTTTACGCGCTCCAAAATTTAGGGGTGGTTTTGGTGAACTCCTGTTAGAGAGATTGCTGGCTGATATTTTACCGCGTGATAATTATTCACTCCAGTATAGGTTTCGAAACGGTGAGATTGTAGACGCAGTCATTCGAATCGGTGAAAATCTAGTTCCCATTGATTCTAAGTTCCCTTTAGAAGACTTTAAGCGAATAATTACAGCAGAATCTGAAGAGGAACAAATACCCTTACGAAGGCAATTTACTCGCACTATTAAAAAGCATATTGATGATGTAACCAAATATATTCTACCTGACGAAAATACTTTTGACTTTGCCCTTATGTATATACCAGCAGAAAATATCTATTACGAGACCATACTCCGTGGTTATGCTGAAGAAAGTGAGATATATACCTACTCTCTTCAAAAGAGGGTTATCCCCGTTTCACCAAATAGCTTTTATGCCTATTTACAGGTTATTGTACTAGGACTAAAGGGATTACATATTGAGAAAACCGCTCGTGATATCCTTGGACATTTGGGGCGTCTGCAAGGTGATCTTATGGATTTCCAGGGCGACTTCAGAATAATGGGTAGTCATATTTATGACGCAGTAACTAAATATGACAAGGCAAGTAGAAAGCTTGACAGGCTTGGGGATAAGCTGAGACTTGCCAGTGAAACTCGTATTGAAGAATTACCAGAAGGGGACACCCAGACAGGCAATGAGAACAAGTAATTAATGAACAGAACCAGAGGGTTTGTTAATCTTAATAAGTTTAAGTCGAGCAAGGCGATGAAACGGCTAATAAAGGTTGATGATAAGCAAAGGGTAAGGGTAGAAGGTAAAAAGAGAAGGAGTAAGAAATGAACCAACGTATTCGTATCCTGTATATCTTACTGGGAATTGGTATCCTTATACTCGGCGCCGGTTTACTCCTCATCTTGATTCAAGGCTGAGGATTAGTCAAAACAGGAAGTGAGAGGAAGTGAAGGGGAAATTAATCTGGTCAATATTTTGGGCATTAGTAGGAGTTTTCATTGTGCTTGTTGGTACAATAGTATGTCCTCCCCCGTTGCTTCCAAGAGTGATTAGAAGTGGTTTGTTTTTGCTTATCTCTGGTGCTTTGTTACTCTCACTAGGTATAACATTGTTAGTGCTGACTATAAAGGGAAAGACAAAGGGAATATCCAGAAAGTTTCAATTATTAACTGGAGCTTCCGCTATTGGGATTCCTGTCAGTATCTTCTTGCATAACGCCATTTATGGTCTGTTTATTCAATGGTTTGGTGCAGACATTTGGGATAGAATTGGCACAGGGGACGAGCCTGTCTTCTTCATCATAGCAATCTTTGTATGTCCAATAGGGTTTTTAGTCGGAGCGGTAGGTAGTATAGTCCTTGGCGTCAAGAAGCCTGGAATAGCGAAATAACCCACAGCCAGAAGTTAGCACTTGAAGCTTCAGATGTTTTCTAACTCACTGAACCTCAATTTTAGTTCTCTTCTTCGTCTTGGTCTTTTCGGCTTCCTCAGCCCGCTCTATTTCCTTATCAAGCAGGCTGCGAAGGGCTAGCAGCGCTTCTTTGTGGGCTGTTCTGAAATGACCCCTGGCTGCCTTAGGCAGAACGGATAGTATTGGCGCTTTGAAGCGCAATACTACCTCCTCTCCCGGGTGATACTCAATTTCAAAGACTTTTTCAGCCATGCTTTCTACCTCCTTCCCGTTGGTCAAACTGGATTCTTAGCTTACCCCCTTCAAATCTTGCTTGAGTAGCAGCTAAACCAACCAAGGTGTGGGGGAGGATGATATTCCGTTTGAAGCTCCCTACCTGAATGATAAGTTCATCGCCGCTCTGCATCAGAGAGATGTCTCCTTTTTCAATGAGAGGGAGAGACAAGCTAAGAATGTAGTGCCTATCCTCTTTCTGCAAATCTTGAACCCGCCCCTGAAAGAAAAGCCTGGTGGGGTCATCTTCCTGATAGAGCGCATCAGCTATAACTTCAAGCATAGGAATGCCTACCACCTCCCGGTCAAGAAGGGGTATGGTGGAGATAGGAATGGGAGCGAAGCACTCTTCAATCACCCCATAATATTTGCTCTGGCTCTCTTTCCAGAAGCTAAAATACTGGTCATCTACTTCATCAGGTATGATACGATTACAGATAATGAGGTCGGTGTGATAACCATAGAGGTTAAGATAGGTAAAAGTGCGCTGTGCTTCCTTAATTACCATCTTCTCAGGATTGACCACCAGGCGCACCGAGGTCACATCTTGATTACCAAGGAGAGCCTTTATTTCATTAAGCTCAGAATACAGGTTCTCTACCGAGATGAAGACCTCATCATCAGGGACGGGGATATTGGTCAGCGCACTAACTAGGGGACGTGCCAGACTTACTGCTTTACGCTCGATGGGAAGTATCTTTTGCATCCACCAATGTAATACCTCGGGGAAAGCAAGGAAGCGCAAGGTCTCTCCGGTGGGAGCACAATCCACGATAATGACTTCATATTCCCCACTCCGGTAGTAGTCAATAATATACAACAGGTTGGCTAGCTCCTCCATTCCGGGAAGAACAGTCATCTCATCGGCGATTATTTCATCCATTCCCCGCCACGCCAAGAGGGCTGATATCCATTGCTGAATAGTGCCCCAGCGATTTTCTAAGGTGTGTGTTATTTCCGGTTCCTGCCCCCAAAGGTTAGGAATAATAGGCTGGGGTTCATTCCCGAGGGCAAGGTCAAAGGAATCGGTAAGGCTGTGAGCACTATCGGTGCTGAGAATAATGGTTTTGTAACCCAGCTCTGCTGAACGCAAGGCAGAGGCGGCAGCAACTGTAGTCTTCCCTACCCCTCCCTTCCCCGTATATAGAATAACTCTCACGATGATGCCCCCGTATCTCCATATTGTAGTCCGTTAGAGTTTCCCTGGCAAGCACAACACTGCCTTGACACCTCTAGGTGCCAATGCTACACTTCCTTTACCTCAGGTAATCTACTGGTTAGGAAGCGGCTTACCGTTGTGAAAAGAGTTGGTATTCTCTATCACCCCATGAAAGAGGCTGCCTATACCCTGGCTAAGGAACTACAAGAGTTTCTAATCTTGAGTGGTATTTCTGCCTGGCTGTGTTCCGCCTGGGAAGGAGACGAGGCCAGGGCTCAGGTAAATGATAGCGATTTAATTCTTAGTATCGGTGGCGATGGCACCATTCTCCGAGCCGCCCAAGCGGTAATTCCCAGGCAAACCCCTATTATCGGGATAAATCTAGGCAAGGTAGGGTTTATGGCAGAACTCAGCGTCGATGAAGCTGTAGATAAGCTGCCTCACTTGCTGGCTGGGGAGGGTTGGATTGATGAGCGGACTGTCCTTGAGGCAGAACTTTCTCCTACTGACCAC